>DATACE010000244.1:0-3116 GCA_036259215.1 Burkholderiales bacterium
CCACCAAGTACCCGGACGGCGCCTACACGGTAAAAGCCGTGGCGTACGACTCGGCGGGCAAGACGGCAACCGCCACGCGCTCCATCGCGATCAAGAACAGCACCACGGCGCCCACGGCGGGTCTGCCGGTCGTGTCGTTCAGCCAGCCTACCAGCGGCGCCACGCTCAAGGGCACGATCAACCAGACGGCCGCCTGCGAGGTGAAAGGCACAGGCATTAGCCAGGTGAAGTTCTACCTGGACTCCACCGCGCTCAATACCGAGCTCACGGCGCCGTACCTGTGCAACCTCGACACCACGAAATTCGCCAATGGCTCGCATACGCTGATGGCGGTGGCCTCGAACAGCGCCGGCTCCACCACGACCCAGGTGGCGGTCAAGATCGACAACAGCACCAGCGAGACGCCCCCGCCGCCCACCAGCTCGGCGGTCGATCCGGCCGACGTGATCAACCAGGCGCGCGCCTCGGTGCCGTTCCGTGACCAGCGGGGCTACAACACCCAGGTGATCAACAAGTACATCCAGGCGCCGGACATCCCGGAGACGGGCATCCACGGCAGCGTGCTGTCCAACGGCGAGTCGCTGCGCCTCGGGAAGGAGACCGATCCGCGCGACTCCAGCAAGAAGGCGCTCGCCTTCCAGCTGGCGCCCGGCGACCCGGTGACCTCCGGCTCCCACCGCGCGGAGATCAAGTTCCCCGAGAACATGTCGAACGACAAGGTGTACTGGATAGCCTTCCGCCACTACGTCAACGACTGGGGCACGCTGCCGACCAGCGACGTGGCGATTATCGCGATGCAGTTGCACAGCAGCGGCTCGCCCACCAGCCTCAGCCCGGCGGTGAAGATCGTCTCCAAAGGCGGGCGCACCTTCTTGGTCGAGGCGCGCGGCAGCACGGCTAGCACCCCGAGCCACAGCACCTCGCGTTCGGTGTACTCGCCGGAGCTGCCGATCAAGTTCAACCAGTGGGTGGACTTCGTGCTCAAGGTGAAGCTGAACACCAGCGGCAAGGGCTTCGTGCAGGCCTGGGTGGACGGCACGCAGGTGTTCAACTACACCGGCACCGTCGGCTACAACGGCACCCGGCCGTACATGAAGTTCGGCTACTACAACGCTACCGACTTCAAGACCCCGCGCAAGGTGCTGCTGCGCTCGCCGGTGGTCGTGGCCGATTCCACGGGCAGCAAATACACGGCCGAACAGATCCGCAGCTTCATCCGCAGCCGATAACCGGGAGAAGAGCATGTCCAGGAAGCTCATGAACCGCGGCTTCACCCTGCTCGAGCTGCTCGTCGTCATCGTGATCATCGGCCTGCTCGCCGGCTACGTAGCCCCGCGCTACTTCTCGCAGGTGAGCAAGTCGGAGGTCCAGGTGGCGAAGGCGCAGATCGAGTCGTTCGAGAAGGCGCTGGACCAGTACCGCCTCGACAAGCGGCGCTACCCCACCGCCGAGGAAGGCCTGGACGCGATCCGGCCCTACCTGAAGAAAGAGCTGCCGAAGGATCCGTGGGGCCGGCCGTACGTGTACCGGTCCCCGGGCGAGAAAGGCGAGTTCGAGATCGTCTCCTATGGCCGCGACGGCAAGGCCGGAGGTGACGGTGACGACGCCGACATCAAGATGAACTGAAGCAGGTCGTTTCCAAGCGACGCGAATAACTGAAGTCGAACAAGGAGTTGAATAAAAGGCTACGGGCGCCGTCGTTGGCGCCCTACGCCTTTGTCGCAAAGAGTCCTACGCGGTCAAACCAAGTCTTTGATTTGTATGAAGACGAAGCCCTGGCACAACTTCTGCGTCAGGGCTTTCGTCTTTAGCAGGAACAACCACAGGCAAGCCTTGAGCAGATGAATTTCCAGATCCTCGCCGTCGACGCGCGCCAGCAGGTGGTCAGCCTGAAGCTGGACGCGGCGAGCGCCGCCATCGCCGCCGACCAGGTGCGAAAGCAGGGCCTAACCCTGATTTCGCTCGAGTCGAACAGCCTGCGACTGCCGCGCCGCGCGGCGCGCTTTCCGACGATGCTGTTCTCGCTCGAGCTGCTGACGCTGCTGGAGGCGGGGCTCAATCTGGTCGAGGCGCTGCAGACGCTGGCGGAGAAGGAAGCGCAGGGCGAGCGCCAGGAAGTGCTCTCCGGTCTGCTGGGCGCCCTGCACCGCGGCGAGCCGTTCTCGCAGGCGGTGGCCGGCTTCCCGCAGCACTTCTCGCCGCTATACGTGGCGACGCTCAAGGCGAGCGAGCGCACCGGCAGCATGCGCGAGGCGCTCGGGCGCTACATCGCCTACCAGGAGGAGCTAGAGCGCGTGCGCAAGAAAGTCGTCTCCGCGAGCATCTATCCCGCCATTCTGCTCGTCGTCGCCGCGCTGGTGATCGGCTTTCTCATGTTCTACGTCGTGCCGCGCTTCGCCAGCGTGTACGAGGGCATGGCCGGCAACCTGCCGTTCTTCTCGCAGCTGCTGTTCGCCTTCGGCAACGCGGTCAGGAACCACGCGGTGCTGCTCGGCCTGTCTTTCTGCTCGTTGGCGGCGCTCGGGTTCTGGGCGTTCTCGCTTCCCGCCTTCCGCGCCTGGCTGAACACCCGGCTGTGGCGCGTGCCGGGGCTGGGCCAGCGCATGAAGGTGTACCAGCTCGCGCGCCTGTACCGCACCGCGGGCATGCTGCTCAAGGCCGGCATCCCGGCGGTGAAGGCGCTGGAGATGGTGCGCGACCTGCTCGCCGCGCACCTGCGGCCGAGCCTCACTCATGCTAGGACGCTGATCGAGCAGGGCCAGCCGATGTCAGCCTCCCTCGCCGCCGCCGGGCTGGCCACGCCGGTCGCCTCGCGCATGATGGCCGTGGGCGAGCGTGGCGGCGACATGGGCCACATGTTCCTGCAGATCGCGCGCTTCCACGACGACGAGGTGGCGCGCTTCATCGATTGGTTCACGCGCGCCTTCGAGCCCGTGCTGATGGCGGTGCTCGGCGCCGCGGTCGGCCTGGTGGTGGTGCTCATGTACATGCCGATCTTCGAGCTCGCCGGGAGCATCAATTGAACGATCTGAGCGAAGATCTCAGCGCAAACCTCGGCGAAAAGCTGCACCTCGCCGCCATCGCCCTCGACGACATGCGCGGGCTCGCGCCCGCAT
>DATACE010000245.1:0-3827 GCA_036259215.1 Burkholderiales bacterium
GCGCGCGCGGCGGGGGCCGCGCCGCCCTCGGCCAGCGACTCCAGCCCGCCAATCGGCGCGAGGAACACCGGCAGGCGCGCGGCGCGGCCGAGCACGCGCGCGCTGCTGTCGATGCGGCTTACGTCGCGCAGCACACGCGGCCGGAAGGCGATGGAATCGAGCGCCTGGCGGTTGCGCCGCGCGGTGGTCTCGGTCTCGGAGGCGCCGACGAGGTACGCCCACGGCCCGGGCGGCAGGTTGCGCCGCGCGGCGGCGACAATTTCCTGGAGGGTCAGGATGTCGAGATTATTTTGCAAGGACCCTCATTGCGCGTTCGAGCCCTTCCAGCGTGGTCGGGTACATGCGCCCGTGCATCAGCTCCTTCAGGATGGCGATGGACTGGCGGTAGGGCCAGATCTCTTCGGGCTCGGGGTTGAGCCAGACGCATTTCGCGTAGACGTCGGTGACGCGCTTCACCCACGCCGCGCCCGGCTCCTCGTTGAAATACTCCACCGAGCCGCCCGGCTGCAGGATCTCGTACGGGCTCATGGTGGCGTCGCCGACGAAGATCACTTTGTAGTCGTGGCCGTATTTGTGCAAAAGCTCCCAAGTGCGCGTGCGCTCCGAGTGCCGGCGGCGGTTGTCCTTCCAAACGAAGTCGTACAGGCAGTTGTGGAAGTAATAGAACTCGAGGTGCTTGAACTCGGTCTTGGCGGCGCTGAACAGCTCCTCCGCGAGCTTCACGTGCTCGTCCATGGTGCCGCCGATGTCCATGAGCATCAGCACCTTGATGGCATTGCGCCGCTCGGGGCGCATGTGGATGTCCAGATACGCTTTCCTTGCCGTGCTCGAAATGGTGTTTTCAAGATCGAATTCGTCGGGCGCCCCTTCGCGCGCAAAACGGCGCAGGCGTCGCAAGGCAACCTTGATGTTGCGCGTGCCCAGCTCGACCGAGTCGTCCAGGTTGCGGTACTCGCGCTGGTCCCACACCTTCACCGCGCTGCGGTTGCGCGACTTGTCCTGCCCGATGCGGATGCCTTCGGGGTTGTAGCCGTAGGCGCCGAACGGCGAGGTGCCGCCGGTGCCGATCCATTTGTTGCCGCCCTGGTGGCGGCCTTTCTGCTCTTCCAGCCGCTCTTTCAGCGTTTCCATCAGCTTCTCCCAGCCGCCGAGCGCCTGGATCTGCTTTTTCTCCTCCTCCGACAGGGTGAGCTCCACCTGCTTCAGCAGCCATTCCAGCGGAATCTGCGACTCGATCCCCGGGATGGTCTCGACGCCCTGCCAGAACTCGGCAAAGGCGCGGTCGAACTTGTCGAAATTGCCCTCGTCCTTCACCAGCGCGGCGCGCGACAGGTAATAGAAATCATCCACCGACGGGCCGATGACGCCCTTGTCCAGTGCCTCGAGCAGCGTCAGGTACTCCTTGATCGAAACGGGCAGCTTGTGCGACTTGAGCTTGAGGAAGAAATCGATCAGCATCGGCCGCATATTATGAACACCTTTCCCCTCAACGCGTGGTACGCGGCCGCCTGGAGTCACGAAGTCAGCGCCAGGACGGTGCTCGCGCGCACGGTGTGCAACCAGCGCATGGCGCTGTGGCGCACGGCCGAGGGCAGCGCGGCCGCGCTGGAGGACGCCTGCTGGCACCGCCGGCTGCCGCTTTCCATGGGCCATGTGGAAGGCAGCGACGTAGTCTGCCGTTATCACGGCCTCGCGTTCGACGGTGCCGGGCGCTGCACACGCATGCCCTCGCAGGAGCGCATCAGTCCCTCGGCGAAGGTCCGGGCCTATCCGGTGCTCGAGCGGCATCGATTGATCTGGGTGTGGCCGGGCGACCCGCAGCACGCCGACCCGGCGCTCGTGCCGGACCTGCACTGGAACTCGGATCCGGCATGGGAGGGCGACGGCGCGACGCTGTTCGCAAAGTGCGACTACCGCCTGATCGTGGACAACCTCCTGGACCTCACGCACGAGACTTTCGTGCACGCCACGAGCATCGGCCATCGCGCGATTGCCGCAACGCCGGCCGAGACCACGCACGACGAGCGCACGGTGACGGTCACGCGCTGGATGCACGACATCGACGCGCCGCCTTTCTGGCGCACGCAGCTGGCACGTCCGGGCAACGTGGACCGCTGGCAGATCATCCGCTTCGAGGCGCCTTGCACCCTCGTGCTCGACGTCGGCGTGGCCGTCGCCGGAACCGGCGCGTTGCAGGGTGACCGCAGCCAGGGCGTGAACGGCCGCGTGCTCAACACCATCACCCCGCAGACCGGCTCGACCTGCATGTACTTCTGGACGCTGCTGCGCAACTACCGGCTGCGTGACCAGTCGCTCACCAACCAGCTGCGCGAGGCGAACGCCCGCATCTTCGAGGAGGACCGCGCCGTGGTGGAAGCGCAGCAGCGCGCGCTGGACGAGGCGGGCGGCGCGGGCATCCACAACCTCAACATCGACGCCGGGTCCGTATGGGCCCGGCGCATCATCGACCGGATGATCGGCGAGGAGGCCGCCGGGCCCTCCGCGCCTGGCGCGGCGCCGTTGCCGCACTGCAGCGTCGAGTCGGGACATTGACGCTGCCCCCCCGGTGGGATACGGTCGCTGGCTGCACTCAAACGTTTCGAGGAGGAAGTTCATGAATTTGGCAAAGAGATTCCCCATGCTCGCCGTTGCGGCCGCGGTTGCCGGCCTGGCAACCTGGGGAACGCCGCAGCCGGCGCAGGCGCAGGAAAAGGTGAAGCCGGTAGTGATGCGCTTCGTGGCGGATTTCCCGCCGCCGCCGCATCCGGCCGGCCTGGCGATGAAGCACTTCGCCGACCGCCTGCCGCAGGTCATCCCCGGCAGCGAGGCGCGCCTTTATTTCGCCGGCGCGCTCTACACCATTCCGGAAGCCTTCGAGGCCATGCGCCAGGGCAACCTGGAGATGACCTGGATGCAGATGGGCAAGGCCGCCCCGGTCGATCCCTACATGATGGCGGTGGTCGGGCCGGGCATCCTCACCACGGTGGGCGCGGTCGACCAGATCGACAAGACCCAGACGTTCCAGACGCTCGCTCAGCGCCTGGAGAAGAACCAGCAGATCAAGGTATTCGGCGCCGGCCACATGAGCTTCGGCATGGGCGTGGGCGGCAAGCGGCGCTTCGCCAAGCCGGAAGACTTCAGCGGCAAGAAGGTGCGCAGCATGGGCCCGGCGGAGAACCCGGTGCTCGAGTCCTGGCGCGCCAACCCGGTGGTGATGGCTTTCGGCGAGGTGCCGACCGCCATCGAGTCGGGTGTTATCGACGGGCTGATGACCAGCATCGGCGGCTGGCTGGGCGTGCGCGAGCAGGCGCCGTTCTATACCACCGGCGGCGCGGGCGTGTTCACCGGCGACTACTACATGGTGAGCGCGAGCCAGCGCTGGTGGCGGCGCCTCAACCCGGCGCAGCAGAAAGCGCTGGAGGGCCTGATCCAGGAAACCATCCAGGTGCAGAAGGAGCTCAACTGGTGCGTCGACAAGATGACGTACGACAAGTACGGCACCAAGGATCCTTCCAAGCCGGGCGTTTACTGGCTTAACCCGCAGGAAGTGTACGCCCTCACCACCGCGCTGGGCGACGGGCCGATGCAGTGGGTGAAGAGCAAGACGCCGGATGCGGCCGACAAGCTGGTCGACCAGTTCCGCGAGGAGGGCAAGAAGCTGTCCGCCGCGAACCCGCCGGGCTCGTCGTGGATCGAGAAGATCGACTGCTCGAAGCACGCGTCGAAGATCGTCATCAAGTAAGCGGCTGGAGCTTTTTACCCGGTACGCATGGAAAGGGCGTACGCACTCTGGCGCGCGTTCCAGGACAGGATCCTGGCGCGCGTCG
>DATACE010000246.1:0-6737 GCA_036259215.1 Burkholderiales bacterium
GTCCAACGGAAAGAACGTCATGCCGCGCATCGCGGCGCTTCTCGACGTCCAGCAGATTTCCGATATTTCGGCGGTGGAGAGCGCGGACACGTTCGTGCGGCCGATTTACGCCGGCAATGCGCTTGCCACGGTGAAGTCGAAGGACCCGATCAAGGTGATCACCGTGCGCACCACGGCGTTCGACGCCGTCCCGCTCACGGGCGGGAGCGCGGCCATCGAGGCGGTGAGCCCGCCGCCGGATTCGGGCCTGTCGGCGTTCGTGAGCCGCGAGGTGTCCAAGTCCGAGCGCCCCGAGCTTACCGCCGCCAAGATCATCGTGTCGGGCGGCCGCGGCATGGGCTCGGGCGAGAACTTTACCAAGGTGCTCGAGCCGCTCGCCGACAAGCTGGGCGCCGCGATGGGCGCCTCGCGCGCCGCGGTGGACGCGGGCTTCGTGCCGAACGACTGGCAGGTGGGGCAGACGGGCAAGATTGTCGCACCGGACCTCTACGTCGCGGTCGGCATCTCGGGCGCCATCCAGCACCTCGCCGGCATGAAGGACAGCCGCGTGATCGTCGCCATCAACAAGGACGAGGAAGCGCCGATCTTCCAGGTCGCCGACTACGGCATCGTCGGCGACCTGTTCCAGATCGTGCCGTCGCTGGTGGAGGAGCTGAAGAAATGAGCGCTTATGCAGCTCCCTTGAAGGACATGAGGTTCGTGCTGAACGAGCTGGCCGGGCTGGCCGAGGTGGCGAAGCTCCCCGGCTACGAGGAGGCCACGCCGGACACGGTGGACGCCATCCTCGAGGAGGCGGCGCGCTTCGCCGCCGAGGTGCTCGATCCGCTCAACCGCGTGGGCGACCAGGAAGGCTCGACGCTCGCCGACGGCAAGGTGCGCACGCCGCAGGGGTTTCGCGAGGCTTATCGCAAGTTCGCTGAAGGCGGCTGGAACGCGCTGCCCTTCGAGCCGGACTGGGGCGGGCAGGGGCTGCCCAAGCTGGTCGCCACGCCGGTCGACGAGATGTGGACCAGCGCCAACATGAGCTTTTCGCTGTGCCCGCTGCTCACGCAGGGCGCGGTGCACGCGCTTGCGCTGCGCGGCTCGCACGCCCTGCAGAAGACCTTCATTCCGAAGATGGTGACCGGCGAGTGGACCGGCACCATGAACCTCACCGAGCCGCAGGCCGGCTCCGACCTCGCGCTGGTGAAGACGCGCGCGGTGCGCGAGAAGGACCACTACCGCATTTCGGGGCAGAAAATCTTCATCACCTACGGCGAGCATGATTTCACCGAGCAGATCGTGCACCTGGTGCTCGCGCGCACCCCGGATGCACCGGAGGGAGTGAAGGGCATCTCGCTGTTCGTGGTGCCCAAGTTCCTGGTGAAGCCCGACGGCTCGCTCGGCGAGCGCAATGGCGCCAAGTGCGCCTCCCTCGAGCACAAGCTCGGCATCCACGCCAGCCCCACCGCCGTGATGCTCTACGACAACGCCGTGGGTTACCTCGTGGGCGAGGAGAACCGGGGCCTCGAGACCATGTTCATCATGATGAACGCGGCGCGCTTCGGCGTAGGCCTGGAGGGGGTGGCGATCGCCGAGCGGGCGTTCCAGCGCGCGCTGGCGTTCTCCAAGGAGCGGCTGCAGGGGCGCGACCTGGTGGCCGGCGGCAAGACCGTGCCGATCATCCGCCACCCCGATGTGCGCCGCATGCTGATGCTCATGAAGTCGCAGACCGAAGCGATGCGGGCGCTGGCCTATGTGGTCGCGGCCGCGCTGGATTTCGCGCAGAAGGACGGAAACCCGGAACGGCAACAGCAGCACCAGGCGTTCGTCGACCTGATGATTCCGGTGGTGAAGGGCTGGTCCACCGAAACCGGCATCGAGGTCGCCTCGCTCGGGGTCCAGGTGCACGGCGGCATGGGTTTTGTCGAGGAGACCGGGGCGGCGCAATACCTGCGCGACGCCCGCATCACCACCATCTACGAGGGCACCACGGGCATCCAGGCCATGGACCTGGTGGGCCGCAAGATCGCGCGCGAGGGCGGCGCCACCGCCCGGGCCTGGATCGAATCGGTAAGGCAGCTCGACCCCGCGCTGGCGGCGCCCGGGCTGGCGGGCCTGCGGGGCCAGCTAGCCGCGGGCGTGCAGGCGGTCTCCGACTGCGTCGATTTCATCCTCGCCGAGAAAGACCCGCGCTCGGCGTTCGCCGGCGCCGTGCCGTTCCTCAGGTTGATGGGCATTGTGGCCGGCGGCTGGCAGATGGCGCGCGCGGCGCTCGCGGCGCAGAAAAGCCTCGCCACGGGCGACAGGGCTTTCCTGGAGGCGAAAATCGCGACCGCGCGCTTCTACGGCGACCACGTGCTGGTGCAGGCTCCCGGGCTGCGCGATACCATGGTTCACGGCGGCGCCGGGGTGATGGCCCTGTCCGAGGAGCAGTTCCTCGCCGCCTGAGGCGGCGGCTAGCGCAGCCGCAGGAAGCCGCGCAGCCGGCTGACCAGCCCGTCCTGCGAGGCGCTGTCGGGCGCCGGCTTGAGCGCGGCGTAGGTCTCGCGCGCCTGGTCCAGGTCGGGCTTGCGCGCACCGGCGATGCGCGCCACCTCTTCGACGATCTCCGGCCGCATCGCGAGCAGCTCCTGGAACGAGGCGCGATCCAGGCGGTAGCACTCGACGTCGGTCTTCGCCACCACCGTGGCGCTGCGCGCGTCGCCGGAGAGCAGCGCCATTTCGCCGAAGAACTCGCCCGCCTGCACGGCGCCGATGACCTGCGGCGCTCCGATGGGCGGCTCGTAGAGCACCTCGGCCTCGCCGAACGCGAGGATGTACAGCCAGTGGGCCTGGCTGCCCTGCTTGGTGATGACGTCGCCGCGCGCGTACGGCGCGTACTGCAGCCGCTCGGCAACATCCGATTTTTCCGCGTCGGACAGCCCGACGAACAGATGCACGCCCTCTAGCGCCTGCACCCGCCGCGTGAGCTCGCGCTTCTTCACCGTCTCGGCGTGCGCCTCGTCGCGCTGCACCGCGTGCACGGTGTGCTGCGCCTCGGCGATGCGAATGCCGGCGCGCTGCAGCGTGGCGAAAAGATGCACGCGCACCATGGAGTCGGTGGTGTCGTCCCCCAGGATGTCGGTGAGGAAGTAGCGCAGCTGGTAGCGCAGGTTGCCCATCTCGAAGCTGTACAGCACGCAGCTCGCCGCCGGGGTGCGCGCCACGTTTGGGATGGCGAGCTCGCGCATCTCGTCCTCGACGATGGCGATGACGCGCGCCGGCGGTACGCCGGGGTCGACCATGAAATTGAGCAGCCTGCGCCACTGGCGCGGGGCGCCTTCGCGGCGGCCCAGGATCGCCACGCGCCCCTTCATCAGCTGGCTGTTGGGAATCAGCACCGTTTCCCAGTTGCGCGTCTCGATGAGCGTGCTGCGCCAGCGGATGTCCCGCACCCGGCCGGTGACGTCGTCGACCTTCACCCAGTCGCCGACCCGCACCGAGTTGTCCACCTGGATCGCCAGGCCGCCGAGCAGGTTGCCCAGCGTGTCCTGCATGGCGAAGGCCAGCACCGCGGTGAGGATCGCGGAGGTGGTGACCAGGCTGCCCAGGTCGACGCCCGCGCCGCGCAGCTGCACGAAACCGTAGCCCACGTAGACCAGCACGATGGCGAGGTCCTCGAGAATGCGCGTAGGGTGCTTGCCGGCGAGCGGCAGCAGCAGGCGAAACACCGAGAACCCGAGCATGCGGATGAGCGCGAGCGCCGCCACGATGCGAAAGATCGTCTGCACGGTGCCGCCGGCGCGCGGAAAATCGAGCGCGAACATGCCGAAGGCGGCGCCCTGGCCGACCACCCCCATGAGGAACAGCCAAAGCGTATTCAGGTAGGTGGAGCGCTCGTGCGGCCGCGCGCGCAGCAGGGCGATGGTGATTCCCATGGCCACCAGCGTGAGCCAGAGGAAGGCGGTGAAGTCGACCCGATCCATCAGGCGCAGCCGTAGCCCGCGGCAACGGCGCCGAGCAGCCAGCGCGAGTCCAGCGTGGCGAAATGCAGGCGGCGGCCAGTGCGGTCCGAGTGCTGGGACAGGTAAAAGGGATAGAACTCCGCGAACCGCATGGCGCGATTCTAGCCCTGTCGCCGATACGACTACAGCGACTAATTCCCGCTTGTCAGCTCGTTGACCGCCGCGACGAGGTCGTCCAGCTTGAAAGGCTTCTTGAAGGTCTTGACCGCGCCCAGCTCGCGCGCCACCTCGAAGGCGTCGAAGTCGGTCAGCGACTCGCGGCCGGTCATGGCGATGATGCGCACGCCGGGGAACTCGCGGCGCAGCTCCTGGATGGTCTCGATGCCGTCCTTCTCCGGCATGAAGATGTCGGTGATGATGACGTCGGCCGGCCGCGCGCGCTGCATCTCCAGGCCCCGGGCGCCATTGGCGGCGCCTTCAGCCTCGATGCTGTGGATCTGGAACCACAGCAGGGCGAGCTTTCTGAAGTCGTCGTTGTCGTCGATGACCAGGACGCGCGTCATGGGGGGGAGGAGAGCGGCAAGTTCCGCGATTCTATTCACTCGCGCTGCGCTGTCCAGCACGAGTTTGTAAATCCTGTGATAAAAAGCAGGCGATGGAAGACGCCGACTTCTCCGACGACTTCTGTCGCTTCCTCCAAACGACCATTCCCGCGGTGGATGCGGCGGAGCTGCTGCTGCTGCTGCGCCGGACGCCGGACCGGTCCTGGGAGGTGGCCGGCCTGACCGCCGAGCTGCGCCCCAGCGTGCCGATCCCGGATGCGGACGCGGCCCGGTACCTGGAGACGTTCCAGGCGCGCGGGCTGCTGGCGGTCGAGGACGACAGGCGCATGCGCTACCGGCCCGCGACCGACGAGCTGCGCATGTACGGTGACATGCTGGCGCTCGCCTACAAGGAGCGACCGGTGACCCTGATACGCATGATCTATGCCTTACGCGATTCCCGCATCCAGACCTTCGCCGACGCCTTCAAGCTCAGAAGAGGCTAGCCATGGACATGTTCAAGGTAGTGCTCTACCTGCTCGCGGCCCTCACCAGCATTGCGTGCATGGTGCTGCTGTTTCGCGGCTATGCGCGCAGCGGCGCCCGGCTCCTGCTGTGGAGCGCGCTGTGCTTCGTCGGGCTGTCCGTGAATAACGTGCTGCTGTTTTTCGACTTCGTGATCTTTCCCACCCAGGTGGACCTGCGGCCCTGGCGGCTGGTGGCGGCGCTCGCCGGGGTGCTGTTCCTGCTCTACGCCTTCATCTGGGAGGCCGAATGATCGACTTCCTGGCCGGCGCGGCCACCGTGGGCTACTGCGTGGCGGCGGTGTTTTTCCTGCGCTTCTGGCGCAAGACCGCCGACCGCCTGTTCCTTGCGTTTGCCGCGGCGTTCCTGCTGCTCGCGGTGAACCAGGTGCTTGCCGCGGTGCTGGAATTCGGCGACGAGCGCACGCCCTACGTCTATACGCTGCGGGTGCTGGGCTTCCTGCTCATCCTCTGGGCGATCATCGACAAGAACGTCTCAGGCCGCCGCAAGAATCCGGACTAGGTCGTCGAAAGCCATGGGCTTGGAAAGGTGGTGGTCGAAGCCCGCTTCCCGCGCCAGCGCCTTGTCCATGTCGTCGCTCCAGACGGTGAGGGCAATGAGGGTCGGGCGATGCCGGCTCAGCCGGCGGCGCAGCTGCCGCGCCGCCTCGTAGCCGCTCACCTCGGGCATTTCAATGTCGAGGATCACCACGTCAGGCTTCAGCTCCTCGGCAATCTCGATGGCGCGCCGGCCGCCGTAGGCGGTATACACGGTGTGGCCCTGGCCGCGCAAAACCAGCGCGAGGCTGTCCACCCAGGCGCGGTTGTCGTCGACGATGAGGATGCGCCGCGCCGCCGCGGAAACCGGCGCCGCGGGGAGCGGGGCGGAAATGGACGGCCCGACCAGCGAATCGCACAGCGCCTCCATGGCGCTCACCTGCTTGTCGATAAGGCTGCGCGCGTAGGCGGCCGTTTCGGCGTCGACGTTCGGCCGGTCGAGCAGGCGCAGTGCATTGCGCACCGGCGCAAGGCAGTTCTTGAGGTCGTGCGCGACTTTGCGCAGTAGCCGGTCCTTTTCCACTTGAGACTCCCGCGCGCAGCATACCCCACATAGTTTTGTACCGCGGCATCCCGGCGGCTGTAGCGAAAACCGCTACAAGGGGTCGCGCTCGCGTGACTACTGCTGTCGCAGGCGGACCGGTATGCTCGCTCAGTCTTTTTTTCCCGAATACAAAGGGATTCCGCATGAACCAGCCGGTCCTGGCGCAGGAATCGCAGGCGCTGTCGCACGCCGAAGAAATGAATTTGATCCTCACCGCGCTGACCCAGCTCAAGCGCGGCGACGCGAAGGCGCGCCTGCCCTATCACGGCGCCGGGGCTTTCGGCAAGGTGGCCGAAGTGTTCAACGACCTCGTGGAGCAGAGCGCGATGATGGCCGACGAGGTGTCGCGACTGTCGCAGGTCGTGGGCAAGGAAGGCAAGCTGAAGAAGCGCGCGGCGCTGCCCAACGCGCACGGGTTCTGGGCCGACTCGGTGGAGCACATCAACTCGCTGATCGACGACCTGGTGCATCCCAACACCGAGGTGGCCCGCGTGATCGGCGCGGTGGCGCAGGGCGACCTTTCCAAGTCCATGGCGCTGGAGCTCGAGGGCCGGCCGCTGGAGGGGGAATTCCTGCGCACCGCCAAAACCATCAACAAGATGGTGGAGCAGCTCGGCAACTTCTCGGCCGAGGTGACGCGCGT
>DATACE010000247.1:0-3561 GCA_036259215.1 Burkholderiales bacterium
CGAGGAACTCCTCGATGTCCAGATGCCAGGTCTCGAGGTAGGAGCACACCGCGCCCTTCCTCTTGCCGCCCTGGTTCACCGCCACGGCCGTGTCGTTCACCACTTTAAGGAACGGCACCACCCCCTGCGACTTGCCGTTGGTGCCCTTGATGTGCGAGCCGAGCGCGCGCACCGGCGTCCAGTCGTTACCCAGTCCGCCGGCGTACTTGGCGAGCAGCGCGTTCTCCTTGATGGCGTCGTAGATGCCCTCGAGGTTGTCGGACACCGTGGTGAGGTAGCAGCTCGAAAGCTGCGAGCGCAGCGTGCCGGAGTTGAACAGCGTCGGGGTGGAGCTCATGAACTCGAAGCTCGACAGCACGTCGTAGAACTCGATCGCACGCGCTTCCCGGTTTTCTTCCCGCAGCGCCAATCCCATGGCCACGCGCATGAAGAACGCCTGGGGCAGCTCGATGCGCCGGCCGCCGACGTGCAGGAAGTAGCGGTCGTACAAGGTCTGCAGGCCGAGGTAGCCGAACTGCAGGTCGCGCCTCGCCTTCAGCGCTTTTCCAAGGACGCCCAGGTCGAACTTGCCCAGCTCGGGATCCAGCAGCTCCGCCGCGATGCCGCGCTGGATGAACTGCGGGAAGTAGGCCGCGTAGCGCGCCTCCATGTCGGCCTGGCTCGCCTCTTCGCCGAGCACCTCCAGCCGGATGGTGTTCAGCAGCAGCCGGGCAGTGACGTAGCCGTAGGCCGGCTCCTTCTCGATCAGCGCGCGCGCGGCGAGCACCGCGGACTTGCGCACCTCGTCCATCGGCACGCCGTCGTACAGGTCGCGCAGCGTGGCTTCCAGGATAGTTTCGGGGGAGGCGTCGGGCAGGCCCTCGCAGGCCGCCGCCACCAGCGCGCGCAACGCCTCCGGATCGAGCAGGCGGCGCCGGCCGTTGTCGACGACGTGGATGCCGCCCTCGATCCTGGAGGACTTCTCCTGGGCGCGCAGCTTGGCGCGCTCTTCGCGATACAGCACGTAGGCGCGCGCCACGTCGTGCTCGCCCGAGCGCATCAAGGCGAGCTCCACCTGGTCCTGGATGTCTTCTATATGGAAGGTGCCGCCCTGCGGCTGGCGCCGCACCAGCGCCCCGACCGCGCCTTCGGTGAGCGCCGCGACCAGCTCGCGAATGCGCGCCGACGCCGCGCCCTGGCTGCCGTTCACCGCGAGGAAGGCCTTGGTCATGGCCACCGCGATCTTGGCCGGCTCGAAGCCGACCACCGCGCCGTTGCGCCGGATCACCTTGTACTCGGCGTAAGCGCCGCGCGTCGCGGCGCCTGCTTCAGGGAGCGCGACGCTCGCGGCGGGGCTGGCCGCGGCGTTGTCCTGAGCGATCTGCATGTGTCCCTCTCCTCTATCCGTTTCTGCTCGCCCGGGCCGTCCCGCCGCGTCCGCGGTTCTATGACGACCTACGAAATCTAGTGTGTATTACGTATTACGCACCTACTTGTTGTGTACTCAGTGTACACACCGAACGCGATTTTGCAACCGTTCCCCACTACATGTTGTGTTCTTGCCACATATTCCCGCTACATATAGGAAGGGTGCGGCGATGCAGCACCGCATGCGGGGCTTAAACGGCGAAGCAAACTAGATCTAGTAGGCAGCCAGCGCGCCGAGCACGCGCGGCCATTCGAAGTGCGCGCCGGGGTCGCTTTTGCGGCCGGGCGCGATGTCGCTGTGGGCCGCGATCTGCGGCAGCGCAAGTTTCCTCAGCAGCGCGATGAGCGCAGCATACTGCGCGTCCTCGAACGGCTCGTGCTCGGTGCCTTCCAGCTCGATGCCGACCGAAAAATCGTTGCAGCGGCTGCGCCCCCGCCACGACGAGGCGCCCGCATGCCAGGCGCGGCGCGCGACCGGCACGAACTGCACCAGCTCGCCGTCGCGCCGGACGAGGAAATGCGCGGAGACCTTCAGCGCATGGATTTCACGGAAGTAGGGGTGCGCGTGCGGCTCGAGCCGGTTGGTGAACAGGCGCTCGATCGCATCGCCGCCGTACTCGCCCGGCGGCAGGCTGATGCAGTGGATGACCGCCAGGGTGATGCGGGTGCCGCGGGGCCGCTCGTCGTGGTTGCGGGAATCAACGACTCTCATCGGTAATGCCAAGGCGCTGCATGCGGTAGCGCAGCTGGCGGAAGGTGATTCCCAGGAGCTTGGCCGCCGCGGTGCGGTTGAACGACGTCTTGCCCAGCGCCTCGAGGATCGCCTTGCGCTCGAGGGCGTCGAGATAATCGGGCAGCGCCTCGCTGCCGCCCTCGCTTGGCTCCTGCTCTTCGGCGGCCGGTGCCAGCCGCAGGTCGGCGGCGCCGACCTCGTCGCTGCCCGACAGCGCGAGCGCGCGCTCCAGGATGTTCTCGAGCTCGCGCACGTTGCCCGGGAAGTCGTAGGCCTCCAGCGCCTGCACGGCCGCCGGCTTGAGGCGCGGCGCCGGCACTCCGTGGGTGCGCGCAAGGCGCTCGAGGATGCTGGCGGCGAGCGCTGCGATGTCCTCGCGGCACTCGCGCAGCGGCGGCATGCGCAGCTCTATCACGTTCAGCCGGTAGAACAGATCCTGCCGGAAGCGCCCGCCCGCCACCAGGTCGGACAGGTTCTGGTGCGTGGCGCTGATGATGCGCACGTCCACCGGGTCCTCCTGCGGCGCGCCGACTTTGCGCACGCGCTTTTCCTGGATGGCGCGCAGCAGCTTCACCTGCATGGCGAGCGGCAGCTCGGCCACCTCGTCGAGGAACAACGTGCCGCCGTCGGCCGCCTGGAAGAAGCCCTCGCGGTCCTCGCCCGCGCCGGTGAAGGCGCCTTTCTTGTAGCCGAAGAACTCGCTTTCCATCAGGTTCTCGGGAATGGCGCCGCAGTTCACCGGCACAAACGGCTTTTCGCGGCGCGCGCCGTTCTCGTGGATCAGGCGCGCGGCGAGCTCCTTGCCGCTGCCCGACTCCCCGGAGATGTACACCGGCGCCTGGGTGCGGGCGAGCTTGCCGATCAGCTCGCGCACCTGGACCAGCGGCGCGCTCTCGCCGAGCAGCTGCTGCCCCTTGGCGGGCGCCGCCGCCGGCAGCGACAGCGCCGAGCGCACCAGCGCGCGCAGCTGCTCCAGCCCGACCGGCTTGGAGACGTAGTCGAAGGCGCCCGCCTTGAGCGCCGCCACCGCGTTTTGCGCGCTGCCGTGAGCGGTGATCACCGCCACCGGCAGGTCGATGCCCAGGCCCGCGATGTGCCGGACCAGCTCGAGCCCCTCGCCGTCGGCGAGGCGCATGTCCGTAAGGCACAGGTCGTAGCGCCCCTCCTTCAGGCGCTCCTTCGCCTCGGCCAGCGTGCCCACGCTCGCCACGCCCAAGCCCATCTTGACCAGAGTGAGCTCCAGCAGCTCGCGGATGTCGGGCTCGTCGTCGACGACCAGCACCTGGGCCGCGGCTTCGCGCGCGCCGGCGCCCGGACGCTCCCCCGCACGATCGGCGCGCCTCATGCGCTGCGCGCCTCGCGGCAGAGGATGCGGAAATGCGCGCCGGGCCCGTCGGCCACGTATTCGAGGCGCGCGCGGT
>DATACE010000248.1:0-7737 GCA_036259215.1 Burkholderiales bacterium
GCCGTTGGGAACGCAGATCGTTATCGACAAAGTGCTGGTCCACCAGACGACGAGCACGTTGCTCGTCATTGCAGCCGGCCTGGCGATGTTCCTGGTCTTCAACGCTGTGATGGACTGGCTTCGCCGCGGCATTTGAGAAGCTCGCCAAGGACGGCTTTGCCGGCCGCATGCTCCTTGCGGACAAAAAACGTGAGCGCATAGAGCGCGAGCAGGACTTGCGCGCCCAAGAGTTCGCCATACGTTCAAGCCAGGCGCTGATCGAGCAGTCCGAGAAAAAGCTCGCCCAGATCGGCGCCGACTACGAGCGCCAGCTGCAGGCCGAGCGCATGGAAACTGCGGTGCAGCTGCAGAAGGCGGAGCAGGAGCTGGCCAAGCTGGAGCACCGGCACGGGCTCCTCGAGCTGCGCGCGCCCCAAGCGGGCACGGTGAAAGACCTTGCCACGCATACCGTGGGCACCGTCACCATGCCGGGCACCATCCTGATGACGCTGGTACCGAAGAGCGAAAAGCTGGTGGCGGAGGTGTGGGTCTCGAACCAGGACGTGGGCTTCGTGCGCCCAGGCCAGACCGTGCGCGTCAAGCTCGCCGCCTTCCAGTTCACCAAATACGGCATGCTGGAAGGGACGGTGCGCCATGTCAGCGCGGACGCCACCGAGGCGGCTTCGCCGAATACCCGCACCGATGCCTTGACCGGCCGCGACCGGCCGATGGGGCCGCTTGCCTACCGGGCGCTGGTGGAGCTGAAAAGCCAGGATCTTGCGAGCGACGGCATGCGCTATCCGCTCGCCGCAGGGATGCAGGCGTCGGCGGAGATCGGCTTGGGCACGCGCACTGTGGCGGAGTACGTGCTGTCGCCGGTGCGCCGGGCCTGGCACGAGGCGGGGCGCGAGCGGTAGGTCCGCGCGTCGAAAAGCGATAGCGCGAATCGAAAAACCGCGACACGAGCGCGCGAAGCGCAGCGATAGCGCGAAGTTACGCGCAAGCGGACAATCGCTTCGCGGGGCACGGGAAAGAGAAGGAAGGCGCGGCCGCTAGCCGCGCCTTCCGGTGGTGCCTCAGCGGCGATCGAACTGCGACTGCGCTTGGTTTGGCCCTACCGGGGGCCGGCCCTTGGATGTAAAAAAGCCGGTCTCTCGGACGGGGCTGGTAACGGCGTGCTGGCCACTCGTTCGTCGTGTGTAGATTGCGCTCTACACATGGCGGCATCATGCGTCATCCGCGGCCCTACAATCAACGGCGAAACGTAGTCCAGGAGGACTAAGGATGCCGTTTTTCAAGAGCCTGCCGCCCGACGCCGGGGTGCAGCATGTGCTGCAGATGAACAAGCCCGTGGGCCGCGCCCTCATCGCGCTGCACGAGGCGCTGCTGCGCGGCGATTCGCCGCTCTCGCCGGCCCAGCACGAGCTGATCGCCGCCTACGTCTCCGGGCTGAACGAATGCCAGTATTGCTTCGGCGTGCATTCCCAGACCGCCAGCGAGTTCGGCGTGCCGGAGGAAGACCTGCGCAAGATGCTGTTCGACCTCGGCAACGCGGAGATCGAGCCGCGCATGCGACCGCTCCTCGACTACGTGCGCTGCCTGACCCTGTCCCCGCACCAGCTCGTCCAGGCCGACGCCGACGCCGTGTTTGCCGCCGGGTGGAGCGAGCGTGCGCTGCACGACGCCATCCTCACCACGTGCCTGTTCAGCTTCATGAACCGGCTGCTGGACGGCCATGGCTGCCAGGGCAACGTGCACACGTTCAAGGACCGCGGCAAGGCGCTGGCCGAAAACGGCTACGCCCCGCTGCTCAGGTTTCTCGAGTAGGCACGCGCGCCAGGTCGGCGAGCCAGGCGCTCGCGTTGCCGTCGGAAGGCGCGCGCCAGTCGCCGCGCGGGGACAGCGAGCCGCCCGAGCCGACCTTGGGCGAGTTGGGCACCGCGCTGCGCTTGAACTGGCTGGTCTCGAAGAAGCGGCGCAGGAACACGCCGAGCCACTTCTTGATCTCGCCCAGCCGGTACTTGTGGCGCCAGGCATGCCAGGCGAGGAAGGCCACCTTGCTGGGCGCATAGCCGAAGCGCAGCGTGTAGTAGAGGTGGAAGTCCTGCAGCTCGTAGGGGCCGACCGTGTCCTCCGAGCTCTGCCCGCCGGGAATCAGCTCGGGGCTGATCTCGGTTTCGAGCACGCGGCGCAGCGCGCGCTTCACCTCGTCGTCAAACTCCCCTGACTGCGCCTCCCAGCCCACCAGGAACTGGATCAGCGTCTTGGGCACGCTGCCGTTCACGTTGTAGTGCGACATGTGGTCGCCCACGCCGTAGGTGGACCAGCCCAGCGCGAGCTCCGAGAGGTCCCCGGTGCCGACCACCATGCCGCCGTGCTGGTTGGCGAGGCGGAAAAGATGGCTGGTGCGCTCGCCGGCCTGCACATTCTCGAAGGCGATGTCGTAGACCTTCCTGCCCTTGGCGTAGGGATGGCCGATGTCCTTCAGCATCTGCATGCAGGAGGGGCGGATGTCGATTTCCTCGGCCGTGGCGCCCACCGCGCGCATCAGCTGCCATGCCTGGTTGCGCGTGCGGCTGGACGTGGCGAAGCCCGGCATGGTGTAGGCGAGGATGCTGGCGCGCGGCAATCCGAGCTGGTCCATCGCCCGGGCGCACACCAGCAGCGCCTGCGTGGAGTCCAGGCCGCCAGAGACGCCGATGACGAGCTTCTTGCCGCGCGTGGCGCGCAGGCGCGTGGCCAGGCCGTTCACCTGGATGCGGTACACCTCCTCGCAGCGCGCGTCGCGGGTCGCCGGATCGCTCGGCACATAAGGCAGGGGGTCGATCTTGCGCTCGAGCGGCAGCCGGCCCGCGGGAACCGGCAGGGAAAAATCGATGGTGCGGAAGCGCCGCACGTCGGCGCTATGGCGCAAGGCGGCGTCGCCGAAGGTGTTCTGCCGCATGCGATCGGCGAGCAGCCGGCCGAGGTCGACGTCGGCGGCCGCGAGCTGCGGCTCGGTGGCGAAGCGGCGCGACTCCGCCGCCAGGTTGCCGTTCTCATAGATAATGGCGTGGCCGTCCCATGCGAGGTCGGTGGTCGATTCGCCCAGCCCCGCAGCGCTGTAGAGGTATGCGGCGAGGCAGCGCGCCGACTGGTTGCCGACCAGCTGCTTGCGGTAGCCTTCCTTTCCCACCACGATGTTCGAGGCCGAAAGGTTAGCAATCACGGTGGCGCCGGCGAGCGCGGCAAACGAGGAGGGCGGCGTCGGGACCCAGAGATCCTCGCAGATCTCCACGTGCAGCTTGAACTGCGGAAGCTCGTTCCAGCCGAAAATGAGGCTTGTGCCGAAGGCGGTAACCTGCCCGGCAAGGCGGATCTCGGTGCAGGCGGTGGCGTCGCCGGGAGTGAAGTAGCGCTCCTCGTAAAACTCGCGGTAATTGGGCAGGTAGGTCTTGGGCGCCACGCCCACCAGCCGCCCGCGGCAGGCGAGCGCGGCGCAGTTGTAGAGGAGGCCGTTCACCGACACGGGCAGCCCAACCAGGGCCGCGATCGGCAACTTTGCCGTGCGGCGCAGCAGCTCGGCGAGCGCGCTCTCGGCCGCTTCGATCAGCGCCTGCTGGTGGAAAAGGTCATCCAGCGTATAGGCCGTGAGGCCCAGCTCGGGAAACACGGCGAGCACGGCCTTCTGCTTCGCCGCCTGCTGCATCAGCGCGACGGTGCCTTCGAGGTTGTGCGCCGGGTCGCCCAGGCGCACCACCGGCGTCGCCACCGCGACGCGGGCGAAACCGTGCCGGTACAGATTAAAGAACTCAGCCACGCCGCTATTCTACAGGAGGGGTATTATGGTGCCTAAGGCCATATATGCTGCTCCTCAAAGAGAAAACGGGCCCGCTGGAGATCGAGCTGCATGACGATCTCGGCTACGTGCTGCGCTGGGGCGACCTCGTCGAATACCGCAACCACCGGCGCCGCGTGCGCGGCCGCGTGCGGCCGTACGAATTCCGCTCGGTCGAGCAGCTGCGCTACGACTTCGAGAAGGACGTCAAGGATGCCCAAGATTCTTGAGATCCGCGTGGGCGTCGCCGGCGACGCGCTCGATCGCTTCGAGGCCGCGTGGAACCGCGTGGCGGAAGGCCGCGCCATGCGCCCTTTGCACGTGCTCACCCTCGAAGACCTCCCCGCGCTTATCAAGACGCTGTCTCCGGCGCGGTGGCAGCTGCTGAAAGCCTTGCGCGAAGCCGGCCCAATGTCGATCTATGAGCTGTCCAAGCGCCTCGCCCGCGACTACAAGAACGTGCACACCGACGTCACGCAGCTCGCCGCTCTGGGAGTGATCGAGCGGGCGGAAAGCGGCCTGGTATGTGTGCCATGGGACCTCTTGCGTGCGGAGCTCAGCTTTTGAAAGGTAAGCCGAATTCGGGCTCTGACCCCGATTTCCTGGGCCGATTCTGCAGCTACAGCCAGCCGGCCTTGCGGAACTTGAAGAACAGGAACACGTCGATGGCCGTCATCACCGCGATGGTGAAGGGGTAGCCCCAGGTCCATTGCAGCTCCGGCATGGTCTCGAAATTCATGCCGTAGACCCCGGCGATCATGGTGGGCACGGCGACCAGGGCGGCGTAGGCGGCCAGACGCTTGGTGACCTCGTTGTCGCTCACCGAGACCATGGCGAGGGCCACCTGGATGGCGGTATTCACGGTCTCGCGCGCGGCGTCGATGGACTGGTTGATGCGCACCAGGTGGTCGTAGATGTCGCGGAAGTACTCGCCCAGCCCGGCGCACGGCTGCGGCACGCGGCCGCCGAAGAGCTTGCCCGAGTTCTCCAGCAGCGGCCCGGTGGCGTGCTTCAGCGTGGTGAGCTTCTGCTTCACGTAGTACAGCGACTCGATGTTCTGGCGCGGCGTGCGGCCGGCGAACAGCTGCTCCTCCACCTTCTCGAGCTCCATCTCGACCGCGTCCAGCACCGGAAAGTAGCGGTCGACCACCGCGTCCATCAATGCGTAGAGGACGTAGCCGGGACCGTTTCCCAGGAGCTCGGGCTCCCGCTCGGCGCGTGCGCGCACGTCGAGGAAGCCGCGCTCGGTCTGCTGGCGCACGCTGAGCACGTAGTTGCGGCCGACGAACACGTCGATCTCGCCCGCCTTCAGCTCATCCCCGGCCACCTCGACCGTGTGCATCACCACGAACAGCGAGTCGCCGTACTCCTCGATCTTCGGCCGCTGGTGGCCATGGCGCGCGTCTTCCACCGCCAGCTCGTGCAGGCCGAATTGCTCGCGCATGCTCTCGAGCTCGGCCGGCGCGGGCTCCTTGAGCGCCACCCAGACGAAGCATCCCGGGCGCGCGAGGTAGCCTTGGATCTCGTGCAGGCCGATGTCCGCGAGCTTGCGGCCGTCCTGGTAGGCGACGCAGTTGACCAGCATGAAGGAACGGGAAAAAAGGGGTCAGAGCAGTTTTTCGGTAACCGATGTTACTCCGATACAATCGATCATCGAAAAACTGCTCTGACCCCTTTTCCTTACCCCTTTCTTCCTTACCCTTTCTTTCGAGCCTTCTATGCCGGACATCAGCCGACGGGCGGCGAGCCTGGGAACCGAGAATGCCTTCGTGGTGCTCGCCGAAGTGAACGCGCTGGCGCGCCAGGGGCGGGACATCATCAGCTTCTGCATCGGCCAGCCCGACTTCCCGGCGCCCGAGCATGTGCAGGACGCGGCCATCCGGGCGATCAAGGGCGGCAAGCACGGCTATACGCCCTCGGCGGGAATCGACGAGCTGCGCGAAGCGGCAGCGCGCTACATGGCCGGGATGCGCGGCGGGCTGCCCATCCGGCCGCAGGACGTGGTGGTAGGCGCGGGCGCCAAGCCCTTCATTGCCTACGCCATCCTGTCGACCACCGACTACGGCGCTGGCCACGAGGTGATCTATCCCAACCCCGGCTTTCCGATCTACGAGTCGCAGATCGCGGCCCACGGCGCGAGGCCGGTGCCCATCCATTTGCACGAGGACCGCGCCTTTTCGTTTTCCGTGGAGGAGCTGGAGAAGCTCATCACGCCGAAAACCAGGCTGCTCATCCTCAACTACCCGCACAACCCCACGGGCGGGCTGCTGTCGAGAAAAGAGCTGGAGGCCATCGCCGCCGTCCTGAGAAAGCACCCCCAGGTGTGGGTCTACGCCGACGAGATCTATTCCCGGCTCGCCTATGGCGGCGAGTTCTACTCGATCGCCCAGGCGCCCGGGATGTACGAGCGCACCATCATCTCCGACGGCGCCTCGAAGACCTGGGCAATGACCGGCTGGCGCATCGGCTTCACCGCCAACCCGGCGCTCGCGCCGGTGTTCACCCGCTGGATCACCAACACGGACTCGTGCGCCTCGCAGATCAGCCAGTGGGCGGCGGTAGAGGCGATCAACGGGCCGCAGGCCGCGGCCGAGGCCATGAAGGCGTCTTTCCTCCAAAGACGCGACTTGATCGTGGGCTTGCTCAACGAGGTACCCGGAGTCAAGTGCCAGGCGCCGGGCGGGGCCTTCTACGCGTGGCCGAACGTGACCGAGGCGTGCCGCATGATCGGTGCGGCGGATTCCGAGGATTTCAGGAAGCGCCTGCTGAACGAGGCCGGCGTGGCGCTGCTTGCCGACATCCACTTCGGCGCTCGCGTGCCCGGCGAGGGCCAGCATGTGCGCTTTTCCTATGCCGCGTCCAATCAGGCGATCGAGCAGGGCGTCGCCCGGATGGCCGACTTCATCCGGAAGAACACCAAGAAGGCCGCATGATTGTCTGGAAGCCGTCGGTCACCGTCGCGGCGGTGATCGAGCGCGACGGCAGGTTCCTCTTCGTGGAGGAGCGCATCGACGGGCGCCTGGTGCTGAACCAGCCGGCGGGGCACCTCGAGCCGAACGAGTCGCTCGCCGCGGCGTGCGCCCGGGAGGCGCTGGAGGAGACGGCGCACCGCTTCCGGCCGACCGGGCTGGTCGGCGTCTATCGCTGGCGCTACGCGCCGCAGGACGTCACGTTCCTGCGCTTTTGCTTCAGGGGAAAGCTCGAGGGCGAGGAAAAGCGGCCGCTGGACAAGGGGATCGTCGGGCTGCACTGGCTGTCGCCGGACGAGCTGCGCGCGCGCTGCGCCGAGCACCGCTCGCCGCTGGTGCAGAAGTGCGTCGACGATTTTCTCGCCGGGCGGAATTTCCCGCTGGAGATCCTCTCAAAAGACTACGCATGAAAGTCGTCGTGGGCATGTCCGGCGGGGTGGATTCCTCGGTGGCCGCGCTGCTATTGAAGCGCGCGGGGCACGAGGTCGTCGGCCTGTTCATGAAGAACTGGGAGGACGACGACGACGACGAGTACTGCTCGACGCGCGCGGACCTGATCGACGCGGCCGCCGCGGCCGACGTCATCGGCATCGAGCTCGAGGCCGTGAACTTCTCGGTCGAGTACAAGGACCGGGTGTTCGCCGAATTCCTGCGGGAGTATTCCGCCGGCCGCACGCCGAACCCCGATGTGCTGTGCAACGCGGAGATCAAATTCAAGGCGTTCCTGGACCACGCCATGCGCCTGGGCGCCGAAAAAATAGCGACCGGCCACTATGCGCGGGTGGATTGTTGCGCCGGTTCGTTCCGGCTGCTTCGCGGAAAGGACGAGAGCAAGGACCAGAGCTACTTCCTGCACCGCCTGACGCAGTTGCAGCTGGCGCGCGTGATGTTTCCGCTGGGCGGCATGGAGAAAAGCGAGGTGCGGCGGCTTGCCAGGGAGGCCGGCTTGCCCAATCACGCGAAAAAGGACTC
>DATACE010000249.1:0-10879 GCA_036259215.1 Burkholderiales bacterium
TGTACAAGCGCGATCCGCGCTCGGCGGCGCTGTGGCTGCTCGCCATTTTGCTGCTGCCGGCGGTGGGACCGGTGCTCTACGCGCTGCTGGGCGTGAACCGCGTGCAGCGGCGCGCCCTGCGCATGCGCCGCTACCGGCAACGCGCCCGCACCGCGCTCGAGTCGAACGAAAAGCCGCAGGGCACCGAGCTCACCGGTCTCGCCCGCCTTGTAAGTGAAGTCACGCGCCGGCCGCTCCTGCCCGGCAACGCCATCGATGCGCTGGTGGACGGCGTCGAGGCCTATCCCGCGATGCTCGAGGCGATCGAGGGCGCGCGCGCCTCGATCGCGCTTTCCTCGTACATCTTCCACGGCGACGGCATCGGCGAGCGCTTCGTCGAGGCCCTGACGCGCGCGGCGCGCCGCGACGTGGCGGTGCGGGTGCTCGTCGACGACGTAAGCTACCGCTTTTCCTGGTCGTCGGCGGCGAAGAAGCTGCGCCGCGCCGGCGTGGCGGTGGGCATCTTCAACCCGCCGCTCATCCCGGCCCGGCTGCATGCCATCCACCTGCGCAACCACCGCAAGATCCTGGTGGTCGACGGCACCACCGGCTTCACCGGCGGCATGAACATCGACCGGCGCTACTGGGGCGAGGGCGCCTCGCGCGACCTGCATTTCCGCCTGCGCGGGCCGGTCGTGGCGCAGCTCATGGAGGCATTCGCCGAGGACTGGCATTTCACCGCCGGCGAGGCGCTGCAAGGCGACCTGTGGTTCCCTAAGATCTTCGCGCACGGCCATTCACTCGCGCGCGGCATCGAGGCGGGCCCCGACGAGAGCTTCGAGCGCCTGCGCTGGGCGATCCTCGGCGGCCTGAACGCCGCGCGCCGCTCGGTGCGCGTTTGCACGCCCTACTTCGTGCCCGACGCCGGGCTGATTTCCGAGCTGAACGCCGCGGCGCTGCGCGGGGTCGAGGTGGACATCCTGCTGCCCGAGCGCAACGACCTGCCGCATGTGCACTGGGCCGCCACGCACCAGCTGTGGCAGGTGCTGGAGCGCGGCTGCCGCGTGTGGAAGCGCCCCGGCCCTTTCGACCATTCCAAGCTCATGCTGGTGGACGCCGAGTGGTCGCTGTTCGGCTCGGTGAACTGGGACGCGCGCAGCCTGCGCCTGAATTTCGAGTTCAACGTCGAGGCGTACTGCCGCGACCTCGGGGGCCGTCTCGAGCGCCTGTTCCTCGCCCGCCGCGACGAGTCGCGCCCGGTCAGCGTGGCCGACGTCGACGCGCGCCCCCTGCCGGTCAAGCTGCGCGACGGCGTCGCGCGCCTGTTCGCCCCCCTCCTGTAGCCCGATTCACGCCTTGAGCGGCTTGTACTTAATGCGGTGGGGGCGCGCGGCCTCCTCACCCAGGCGCTTTTTCTTGTCGGCCTCGTATTCCTGGTAGTTGCCGTCGAAGAACACCCACTGCGAGTCGTCCTCGCTCGCCAGGATGTGCGTGGCGATGCGGTCGAGGAACCAGCGGTCGTGCGAGATCACCAGCACGCTGCCGGCGAACTCGAGCAGCGCCTCCTCCAGCGCGCGCAGGGTCTCCACGTCGAGGTCGTTGGAGGGCTCGTCCAGCAGCAGCACGTTGGCGCCGGACACCAGCATCTTTGCGAGGTGCAGGCGGCCACGCTCGCCGCCCGAGAGCTGGCCAACGAGCTTCTGCTGGTCTGCGCCGCGGAAGTTGAAGCGCGCCAGGTAGGAGCGCGAGGGCATCTGGAACTTGCCCACGGTGATGGTGTCCTGCCCGCCGGCGATGTCCTCGAACACGGTTTTCCCGCTCTGCAGCTCGTCCCTCGACTGGTCGACATGCGCGATCTTCACCGTGCTGCCGATGCGGATTTTTCCGGAATCGGGCTTCTCCTTGCCGGTGAGCATGCGAAACAGCGTCGACTTGCCCGCGCCGTTCGGGCCGATGATGCCGACGATGGCCCCGGGCGGAATCTTGAGCGACAGCTTGTCGATCAGCAGGCGCTCGCCGTAGCCCTTGGAAACCTTGTCGAGCTCGATCACCTCGTTGCCCAGGCGCTCGGCGACCGGGATGAAGATCTCCTGCGTCTCGTTTCTTGCCTGGTGCTCGTGCTGCGACAGCTCCTCGAAGCGCGCGAGGCGCGCCTTGGACTTGGCCTGGCGGCCCTTCGGGTTCTGCCGCACCCACTCGAGCTCCGACTGCATCGCCCGGATGCGCGCCGCCTCCTGGCTCGCCTCCACCTGCAGGCGCTTTTCCTTCTGCTCCAGCCAGCTCGAGTAATTGCCTTCCCACGGGATGCCGTGGCCGCGGTCGAGCTCGAGGATCCAGCCGGCGGCATTGTCCAGGAAGTACCGGTCGTGCGTGACCGCAACCACCGTGCCCGGGAAGCGCTGCAGGAACTGCTCGAGCCAGCCCACGCTTTCGGCGTCCAGGTGGTTCGTAGGCTCATCCAATAAAAGCAAATCCGGTTTCGACAGCAGGAGCCGGCAAAGGGCCACGCGCCGCTTCTCGCCGCCCGAGAGCCGGTCGACCGTCGCGTCCCAGGGCGGCAGACGCAGCGCATCGGCCGCCACTTCCACCTCATCCGCGCCGCCCGCGTTCACCAGCGCCTCGAGCTTCGCCTGCTCCTCGGCCAGCTTGTCGAAATCCGCGTCGGGCTCCGAGTAAGCCGCGTAAACCTCCTCCAGGCGCTTCTTCGCCGCAGTGGTCTCGCCCAGCGCCTCCTCGACCGCTTCGCGCACCGACTGGCCGGCTTGCAGCCTGGGCTCCTGCTCCAGGTAGCCTACGCGGATGCCGGGCATGCGAACCACTTCGCCTTCATAATTGTCGTCCACGCCGGCCATGATCTTCAGCAGGCTGGACTTCCCCGAGCCGTTCAGCCCGAGCACGCCGATCTTCGCCCCCGGAAAGAAATTGAGCGAAATGTTCTTCAGGATGGGGCGCTTGGGCGGCACGATTTTGCCGACGCGGCGCATGGTGTAGACGTATTGGGCCATGGTGTTCCAGAACTCGAATCTTCAATGATACGAAAAATTGCCCTGGCAGCCGCGCTGCTGTGCTCGGTCCCCGCGCAGGCCGCCGACGGCCTTGCCCTGGAGCTCGGCCGCGGCGACGAGCGCTCCGAGCTCGTGCGCGGCTCGCTGCAGTGGAAATGGGACAAGAAGTGGCTCGCCGATACCGGCTGGGAGCTTGGCGGCTACTGGGAGGCCTCGCTCGGCGCCTGGACCACCCACAAAACGCTGATCGATTTCGGCTTCACGCCGGTGTTCCGCCTGCAGCGCCAGGACTGGGCCGGGCCGTATCTCGAGGCGGCCATCGGCTTTCACCTCCTGTCGGACCTGTCGATCACGCGCACGCGCCTGTTCGGCTCGTACTTCCAGTTCGGCGACCACATCGGCGCCGGCTGGCGCTTCGGCCCGCGCGGCCGCTACGACCTCGGGCTGCGCGCGCAGCACCTGTCCAACGGCGGCATCAAGGAGCCCAACCCGGGCATCAACTTCGTCCTGCTGCGCCTCGCGTATCACTTTCAGTGAGGTCCGCGGGCACGCGAACCGCGAGCAGCTTGTCGATGCGCTTGCCGTCCATGTCGACCACCTCGAAGCGCCACTCCTGGCATTCGACGCGGTCGCCGGTCTGCGGCAACCGCCCGAGCAGGAGCATCACCAGGCCGCTCAGCGTGTGGTAGCGGTCCTCGTCGGGCAGGCTGTCCAGGCCCAGGCGGTCCTTGAGCTCCGGCGTCGGGATCAGGCCGTCGAGCAGCCAGCTGCCGTCGTCGCGGCGCACGGCCCATTGGTCTTCGGCGTTGCGCGGCGTGAACTCCCCCGTAATGGCCTCGAGCATGTCGCGCAGCGTCACGATGCCCAGCACCTCGCCGTACTCATCCACCACGAACATGAGCTGTACGCCCGAGGTGCGGAAGTTCTGCAGCAGCTCCATGCCGGTGAGGTTCTCGGGCACGAATACCGGCGGCTGCAGGTCGGCCGCGAGGTCGGGCGAGGCCTCGCCGGCAAGCGTCTTCATCAGCAGGCGGCGCGCGCTGATCACCCCCAGGATGTTCGCCGGGCCCTTGCGCACGACCGGAAAGCGGCTGTGGCCCGACTGCACGATGCGCTCGCGGTTCTGCGCCCAGGCCAGCTCGACATCCAGGTACACCACCTCGCTGCGCGGCACCATCAGCGAGCCGATCTGCCGGTCGTCGAGGCGGAACACGTTGCGCACCATCTGGTGCTCTTCCAGCTCGATCACGCCGGCATGCGAGCCTTCCGCGAGCAGCGCGTGGATTTCCTCCTCGGTCACCGGCCGCGCCGGTACGTCCTTCGCGCCGAGCAGCGTGAGGATGAGCGTGGTGGAGCCCGACAGCAGCCGTACCAGCGGCTTCGAGGCGAGCGCGAGCCATTCCATCGGCCGCGCCACGAGCCGCGCCACCGCTTCGGGGTTGAGCTGCCCCAGGCGCTTGGGCACCAGCTCGCCGATCACGATGGTGAAATAGGTGATGAGCGCCACCACGCTGCCCGTGGCGAGGTAGCCCGCCGCCGTCGCGCCCATGCCCTGCTCGCGCAGCCATGCGGCCAAAGGCGGCGCGAACGCCGATTCCCCGACCACGCCGTTCAGCACGCCGATGAGCGTGATGCCGATCTGCACCGTGGAGAGGAAGCGTGTCGGCTCCTGCCCCAGGCGCATCGCGGCGGCCGCGCCGCGGTCGCCTTCGTCGGCGCGCCGCTGCAGGTTCGCCTTGCGCGTGGTCACCAGCGCGATCTCCGACATGGCAAAAGCGCCGTTCAGCAGGATAAGGGCGAACACGATGCCGACTTCCATGGAAGCTCCCGCTAGGCGCCGTGGCTCAGGCGGTGGCTTCTTCGGTGGTGTCGTCGATCCCGAGGGTGCGCCAGTCGGTGGTCTTGGGCACGATGCCTTCGAAGGAGGCGAGCTTCACGTGCGCAATATGCGGCTCGGTGGTGCCGATGGCCGGACCGCCTTCGGCGAAGCGCCGGGCGGCGTTCACCATCATGCGGCGAAACTGCACCACCGCGACGTCGCTCGAGCCCGGATGGTCCCGGCTGCGGTCGACGATCGGCCCCATCGATTCCCACATCGCCATGTCCTGCGTGGGGATGCCCTTGATGCCGGTGAAGTCGCCGCGCTTCATTGCCGCGCGGTCCTGGAGGTAGCGGTTGGCCGCATTCCTTTTCTTCCTGAAATTCGCATCGAGGTCGACGCCCGGGGTGGCGGCACAGAACTCGCGCCATTCCTCCTGCGAGATGCCCTGGTCGGGGTCGGGATGCCAGGCGATCCAGTAGAACATCGTGTTCACGTCGTCCAGCGGCACCAGCATCTGCGCGAGGCGGTACTGGTCGTTCGGCGGGATCAGCACCGTGAACGGCGCGATGAACAGCGTGGTGCGCACGTACTGGTTCGCCTCCGGATTTAAGATCGGCTTGCGCAGGGCGGCGTAGCGAAAGCCGTAGCTGGTGGGCTGGAACTGCAGGCGCGGCGCCTTGTCGTTGGACGGGCGCGGCCAGACCTTGCCCTCGGCCTTTGCCCGGTCGACCTGCGCCGCGGGCATCTCGCTCGAATGCAGGCTGGAGCTGTGCGCCGAGTCGATGGAGCCCTCGAGCACCTGCGCCCAGTTGCACGCGGCGTGCATCTTGACGATGCTGGTGCGCGCGTTCGGGGTCGGCGCCCAGGCCGGCGGCTCGAACGCTCGCAGCTCGCTCGCCGGGCCCATCCAGATCCACACGAAGCCGCCCGCCTCGCGCGCCGGGTAGGCCGTGTGCTTCACTGCGTTTTTCAGCGCGCTGCCGTCGGGCTCCGAGGCCATGTCTACCACGTTGCCCTCCACGTCGAACTTCCAGCCGTGGTACAGGCAGCGCAGGCCGCATTCCTCGTTGCGCCCGAACGACAGCGACGCGTTGCGATGCGGGCAGAATTCGCCCAGCACGCCCAGCCGCCCCAGGCTGTCGCGAAACACGACCAGGTCCTCGCCCAGCAGGCGCGCGCGCACCGGCGCGCCGTCGCGCTCGGCCACCTCCTCGATCATGCACACCGGCAGCCAGTGGCGTCGCATGAGCTGCCCCATCGCCGCCTCGCCTTCGACGCGGCACAGCAGCTCGTTCTGCTCTAGGGTGAGCATGGCTCAGGTCCCATATATACTTAGCCTCCTAAGTATTTCCATGATAGCAAAACTTAAAATCGGCGTCGCCGGGCTGGGCCGCGCCTTTTCGCTCATGGTGCCCGCCTTTACGCTCGATCCGCGCGTCGAGCTCGCCGCCGGGGCCGACCCGCGCCCGGAGGCGCGGAGCAAGTTCGAGGCCCAGTTCGGGGCGAAAGCGTTTGATTCGGTCGAGGAGCTGGCCGCGCAGCCGGGACTGGACGTGGTCTACGTGGCCACGCCGCACCAGTTCCATGCCGCGCACGCGAGCCTCGCCGCATCTTTCGGCAAGCATGTGCTGGTCGAAAAGCCGATGGCGCTGTCGCTCGAGGAATGCCGGGGCATGATTGCTGCGGCGCGAGAAAACCGTGTGCAGCTCATCGTGGGGCACAGCCACAGCTTCGACGCGCCGATCCTGCAGGCGCGCCGGCTGGTCGAGAGCGGGCGCTTCGGCCGCGTGCGCATGGTGAGCGCCCTGAACTACACCGACTTCCTCTACCGGCCGCGGCGGCCCGAGGAGCTGGACACCGCGCGCGGCGGCGGCGTGGTGTTCAACCAGGCGGCGCACCAGGTGGATATCGTGCGCCTGCTCGCCGGCAGCGCGGTCGTGTCGGTGCACGCGCTGACCGGCGCCTGGGACCCGAGCCGGCCGACCGAGGGAGCCTATTCGTGCCAGCTGCGCTTCCAGGACGGCGGCTTCGCCACGCTGGTCTACAGCGGCTACGCGCATTTCGACTCCGATGTATTCGCCGGGGGGATCGGCGAGATGGGCGCAAAGAAGGGTCCGGCGTCGTACGGCGCTGCGCGCCGTTCCCTCCGTGGCGCCGAGTTGGACATCAAGAACCAGCGCAACTATGGCGGCCCGGATTTCAAAGCACTGCAAAAGCAGCAGGCGCATCAGCACTTCGGCGAGGTGATCGTGTCGTGCGAGCGTGCGGACCTGCGCCCTCTGCCCTCGGGCGTGATGGTGTACGACGATGCCGAGCAGCGCCTCGAGGCGCTGCCCCCGCCGCAGGTGCCGCGCACGGAGGTCATCGACGAGCTCTATGGGGCCGTGGTCGAGGGACGCGCGCCGCGCCACGATGGCGAGTGGGCCATGGGCACGCTGCAGGTGTGCCTGGCGCTGCTGCGCTCGGCGCGCGAGCAGCGCGCCGTGGCGCCATGAAAGAGCGTCCGGCGCACCTCATCCGCGAGGCGGCGCGCGCCCTGGTGCGCGCGCTCACCGCGAAGCTCGCCGGGCACGGCGTATCGTTCGGCCACTGGGCCTTCCTGCGCATCCTGTGGGAGCGCGACGGCCTGACGCAGCGCGAGCTCTCCGAGATGGCCGGGGTGATGGAGCCCACCACCTTCGCCGCGCTCAAGGCGATGGAAGAGCTGGGCTACATCGAGCGGCGCCAGGTGCCCGAGAACCGCAAGAACGTCTATGTCTTCCTCACGCCGCAGGGCCGCGCGCTGAAGAAGAAGCTGGTTCCTTTGGCCGAAGATGTGAACAAAGTCGCAACGCGCGGGGTAAATGCGGCCGACCTCGCTACCACCCGCCGAGTGCTACTCGCTATGCTCGATAACCTGGGACGCTCCGGAAAATGAACCGCTTACGCCTTGCCTTCGCCTGCTGGGACTACGACCGGATGCGCGCCCTTGCCGACGGCACGGTGCGTCCCGACGGCATCGACCTGGTGTACCTCGCCCAGCCGGTGGAGGAGACGTTCTTCCGCATGCTGCGCTATCGCGAGTTCGACGCCTGCGAGATGTCGCTTTCCTCGTACGTCGCGTCGCTCGCGCGCGACGACCCGGCGTTCATCGCGATTCCCGCATTTCCGTCGCGCTTTTTCCGCCACTCGTGCATCTTCGTATCCGCGAAAAGCGGCATCCGCAAGCCCGAGGAGCTGAAGGGCCGGCGCGTCGGCGTGCCGGAGTACCAGATGACCGCGCCGGTGTGGATCCGCGGCATCCTGTCCGACGAGCACGGCGTGAAGGTGAGCGAGATGGAGCATTTCTCGGGCGGCGAGGAAGAGCCCGGGCGCGACGAGAAGCTCAAGCTCAGCCTGCCCGCGGAGATCCGGCTGCGCCCCATCGGTCCGGCCCAGACCCTGTCGCGCATGCTGGCCGACGGCGAGCTCGACGCGCTGGTCACTGCGCGGGCGCCCTCGACTTTCTACAGCGAGCCGCAGAACGTGCAGCGCCTGTTTCCCGACTACGTCGAGCGCGAGAAGGAGTATTACCGGCGCACCCGGATCTTTCCGATCATGCATACCGTGGTGCTGCGGCGAGAGGTCTACGAAAAGCACCCCTGGGTCGCGCAGTCGCTGTACAAGGCGTGCCTCGCCTCGAAGGCCAAGGCCTACGCAATGTACAACCAGACCGCGGCCATGCCTTGCATGCTGCCGTGGACCGTCGCGCACGTCGAGGAGGCGCGCCGCGAGATGGGCGAGGACTGGTGGTCCTACGGGCTGGAGCCCAACCGCCACGTGCTCGATACCTTCCTGCGCTACCACCACGAGCAGGGCCTCTCCAAGCGGCGCTTCGCGCCCGAAGAGCTGTTCGCGAGAGAAACCCTGGAAAGCTACAAGGTCTGAGCGCCCTATCGGACACCATCACCGGCCTCATGTCGCGCAACCCGGCGGAGATCGCGCGCGTGCTCGACAAGGCGAAGGCGAACGGCGTGCCGGTCACGCTGCATTTTCCGGGACTCACCTTCGAGTCGCGGCTGCTGCTGGTGGATCCGAAGAACGGCCGCATCGTGCTCGCCCGCAGCGCCCGCGCCGCCGCGGACGAAGCCGTGCTGTCGCGCCCGCGCTGCGCTTTCCACTGCGACATGGCGGGCTGGCATATCGAGTTCGTCGCCGCCGCGCCGCGCGCGGTGACATACAAGGGGCGCAAGCTGATCGAATGCCGCTTTCCCGAGATCCTGGCGAGCAACCCGCGCCGGCAGCACGAGCGCGCCGCGGCGCGCCCGCCGCTCGCGCTGCGCGTGGAGGCCGATGCCGGCGGCATCATGCCGTTCGAGGCGCGCATCGTCGATCTCGCGCCGGGCGGCATCGGCTTTCTCATCTACGCCGAAAACATCACCCTGGAGCCGGGCACCGTGCTGCGCGGCTGCCGCATCCAGCTCCCGGGCGGCCCCGCCGCGAGGGCCGACCTGGAAGTGCGCTACTCGGCCTCGGTCACGCTGCCGAACGGCCGCCGCGCCATGCGCTCGGGCTGCCGCTTCGTCGGGCCCGAGCCCCGCGTGGTGGAGTTCGTGCGCCGCTACTTGAAGGGCTAGGGCAGGTTTAGCGCGGCTCCAGGCGCGCGAGCACGCCGCTATCGTCGGTCAGCAGGTAGAGCAAGCCATCGGGCGCCGCGCGCACGTCGCGAATGCGGCCGAGGGCGTTCTGCAGCAGCCGCTCCTCCTTCACCACGTTCTCGCCGTCGAGCTGCAGGCGCACCAGCGTGCGCCCGCGCAGCGCGCCGACGAACAGGCTGCCCCTCCAGCGCGGGAAGCGCTCGCCGGTGTAGAACGCCATGCCGGACGGCGCGATCGAGGGCACCCAGTAGTGCAGCGGCTGCTGCATGCCGGCCTTGGCGACGCCTTCGCCGATTTTCGTGCCCAGGCCGTAGTTCACGCCATAGGTGATCACCGGCCAGCCGTAATTCGCGCCGGCGCGCATGACGTTCACCTCGTCGCCGCCTTGCGGCCCGTGCTCGTGGGTCCACACCAGGCCGGTCTGCGGGTGCAGCGCCGCGCCCTGCATGTTGCGGTTGCCCAGCGTGAACTTCTCCGGCTTCCACCCCGGCCTGCCCACGAACGGATTGTCGCGCGGCACGCGGCCGTCGTCGTGCAGGCGGATCAGCGAGCCCGCATGGTCGTCGGGGCGCTGCGCGCGCGCCATCTCGCCGCGGTCCCCGAGCGTGAGGTAAACGAAGCCGGCGCGATCGAACACGATGCGCCCGCCGAAGTGCGCGCCGCGGCTGCCCTTGGGACTTTGCCGGAACAGCAGTTCCACTTCCTCGAGGCCGCCTGCCTTGAGTTTTCCGCGCGCCAGCTCGGTTCCGAACCCGTCCGGCCCGCGGGCGACGTATGCGAGATAAACCAGCCCATTGGCGGAAAAATCCGGATGCAAGGCGACGTCGTGCAGCCCGCCTTGCCCGTGGAGGGCGACCGGCGGCAGCCCGGCGACCGGCTGCGGCTGCAGCCGCCCCTGCTCGACCAGGCGCAGCCGGCCCGCCTTCTCCGCGATGAGCATGCGCCCGTCCGGAAGGAAGGCCATCGACCAGGGCTGCTCGAGGCCTTCGAGCACGCGCACCAGGCGAAAGTCGTGCAGCTCGGAGCCGAACGGCTGCGCCCAGGCCGGCGCCGCGGCGAGCAGAAAAACGAGGATGGCGCGCACCAAGCGCAGCTCAGGAGCCTGCAATGACCCAGAGGAAGATGGAGTGCTCGCGCCCGTCGACGCGCACGTCGACTTTCTTCTGCGGCTTCCAGTCCCCCATGCCGTGCCAATGCGACACGATGCGCGTGCCGGGCTTCAGGGCACGCAGCCGCTCGCGCAGCGCGAGGTTGTAGTCCGGCGACAGGAACAGCATCACCACGCTCGCCTTGCCCAGGTCGGTCTTGAAAAGGTCCTCGTTGCGGAATTCGATGCGCTCGGCGACGCCGGCCTTGCGCGCGTTCTCGCGGGCCTCGGCGATGCGCTGCGGGTCGACGTCGACGCAGGCGGCGCGCGCGCCCAGCTGCGCGGCGGCAATCACGATGCGTCCGTCGCC
>DATACE010000250.1:0-5881 GCA_036259215.1 Burkholderiales bacterium
GTCGCAGAATGCGACGCGCTTGGTGACCTGCCCCAGCGCAGGATTGAAAACGTCGCCGTAGCGGGCGGACGACGATACCGCTTTGCCGCCGATCCAGGCGGGCACCGTGTCGAGCTTCAGTTCAGCGGGCTTGTTCATACAGTGGTCCTTTCCGTGGCCTTCAGTCCGCACGCCTCGAAGGCCGCGCGCGTGGCGGCCTTTTCCTGCTCGGTGAGCGACAGCAGCGGCGCGCGCACCGCGCCGCCGGCCTGACCGAGCAGCTCCTGCCAGTATTTCTGGTGCGCCGCCGCCTTGCCTGCGGGACGGGTTTGCTTCAGCGCTTTCCGGACGGGGTTCAGGGAATCTCGCACCTGGTGGGCTCGAGCGACGTTCCCTGCCAGTGCCAGCTGCGTATATTCGTGCATGCGCCGGTCGCTAGCCGTCTGCAGCAGGTACGGCGGCGTGGAGCAAAGGTACACCTGCCAGCCCAGCTCGACGATGTTGTCCAGCCATTCCTCCTCGTTCGAGGTGCTCACGATGAGCCGCCCGCTGGCCATGCGCGTGAGCTGCGCATACGTCTCGCGCGGCACGCTGTACTTGATGGCCACCACGTTGGGCAGCTGGGCGAGGCGCAGGCAGGCCTGCGGCTCGAGCAGGTAGCCGCAGTCGGGCGGCTGGTTCCACAGCGCAATGCCGATGTCGACCTGCTCGGAGATCCTGCGGTAGTACTCGAACAGCGTCTCGGGGGTGTGCGCGCCGAAGTAGAGCAGCGGCGTGTGCACGACGATGTAGTCGGCGCCGATCGCCTGCGCGTGCTTCGCCAGCTCGATCACCGTATCGAGGCTCTGGTCGGAGCACGACACCATGACCCCGCCGCGCCCCGCCGCCTCCTCCACGGCGAGCTCCGCGGTGCGCTTGCGCTCCTCCGGCGACATTGCGTAGAACTCGCCCTGCTTGCCGTTGACGAAGAGGCCCGCGATGCCCAGCTCGCGATACCAGTGGCGCAAGTTGCGCCGCCAGCCGGCTTCGTCCAGCCGCAGGTCCGGCGCAAACGGGGTCAGCGTCGCGGCCCAGATGCCGCGCAGGTGGCGGCGGGCGTATTCCCTGGCGTCCGGCTTGCGGTATTTCATGCCCCGAATATAGCCGCGCTTGACAGCCCTGGGCCGGCCCCTCTAAAGTTGAACGAGTGTTTAAACCACCTGGAAAAGCCCTGGCGTTGTTCGACGAGGACGAGCTCGGCGCCACCAAGGCGAAGATCCTGGAGGCGGCCTTCCGGCGCCTCGCGCGCGAAGGCTACGCGGCGCTCAGCGTGCGCGAGATCGCCAGGGACGCCGGCGTCAACCACGCGCTCATCAACTACCACTTCCGCACCAAGGAGCAGCTCGTCATCGCCGTCCTCGACGCCGCCAACCGCGAGCTGCTGGCGCGCCAGCAGCGCATGTACAGCGCGCCCGGCGGCTTCGCGCAGAAGTGGGCGCAGGCACGCGCCTTCTACGAAAGCGACCTCGCCTCGGGCTTCGTGCGGCTGCAGGCCGAGCTGTGGGCCGCCAGCCTGTCCAACCCCGGGCTGCGCGACACCTTCCTGCCGCGCCTGCTCGCCTGGCGCGAAGTGGTGCTCGGGGCGGTGCGCGAGGCCGTCGCCGCGCTCGAAGCGCGGGGCACCCGTCTGCCGCCGCCGTTCACCGCGGAGGTCATCGCCACCTGGATCTCCGAGTTCTGGCTTGGCATGGAGCTGGTCGACCTGATCGGCGGGCCGGCCGAGCGCAAGGAGCACCGCGCGGCGCTCGACGCCATGCAGAAATTCCTGGAGGGAATGGAAAAATGAAGCTGCCCGAGAGCTTTCAGCGCATCGTCGGCGAGCTGCCCGAGCCCGGGCGGGTGCCCGAAGCGCAGCGCAATCCCTACGAGACGCTGCAGCCGGTGCGCGAGGGCTTCGTCGAGCGCGGCGGCGTGAAAAGCTGGTACGCGGTGTGGGGCGAGAGCGGGCCGTGGCTCGCGTTCGCGCCGATCTTCCAGATCACCCATTCGCAGATGCTGAAGGCCACGGTGCCCTACCTGTCGCAGCACTTTCGCGTGGTCACCATGGACGGCCGCGGCAACGGCCGCTCCGACCGGCCGCGCGGGCAGCAGGCCTACACCTTCGACGAGTATTACGGCGACTTCATCGCCGTGCTCGACGCCGCGGGCGCCGAGCGCGTGGCGGTGATCGGCATCTCGGCCACCGCCATGACCGCGCTGCGCCTGGCCGCCGAGCACCCGCAGCGCGTCACGCACGTCATCGTCGCCGGCGGCTACGCCGACGCGCGCATCGATGACCCGACGATCGCCGAGCGCGTGCGCGCCGAAAGCGACCGCATGAAAAGCGACTGGCCGGGCTACCTCGACTGGTTTTTCAGCCTGCTGTTCACCGAGCCGCACTCCACCAAGCCGTTCGAGGACGGGGTGCGCTACGGCTGGGCCTCCAGCGGCGAGGTGGTCGACTGGTGCCGCAACGGCTGGCTGCGCAGCGACGTGCGCGATCTCGCGCGCCGCATCACCTGCCCCACCCTGGTGATCCACGGCGACGGCGACAAGCGCGTGCCGTACGCCAAGGGCGAGGCGATCCGCGAGCTGGTGCCCGGCGCGCACATGCTTACCATCGGCGGCGGCGGCCACATCACCGCTGCGCGCGACCCGGTGGTGTTCAACCGCGCGCTGCGCGAGTTCGTCGCCGGCACCACGCGCACCGCCACGTGGACGCGCGCCATGAGCCGCCGGCGCAAGGCGCTGTTCATCTCCAGCCCGATCGGCCTGGGGCACGCGCAGCGCGACCTCGCCATCGCCCGCGAGCTGCGAAAGCTGCAGCCGGACCTGGACATCGACTGGTTCACGGTCGACCCGGCGGCGGCGTACCTGGCGCGCGAAGGCGAGCGCGTGCATCCCATCACCGCGCGCCTGGCGAACGAGAGCCGGCATTTCGAGCACGTCGCCGGCGAGCACGACCTGCACGCCTTCTTCGCCCTGCGCACCATGGACGAGGTGATGGTGAACAACTTCATGACCTTCGCCGACCTGATGGAGCGCGAGCACTACGACCTGGTGATCGGCGACGAGGCGTGGGACGTGGACTACTACTATCACGAGAATCCCGAGCTGAAGCGCCAGCCGTTCGTGTTCCTCACCGACTTCGTCGGCTGCCTGCCGGTGGAGGGCGACGAGCGCGAGGCGTTCCTGTGCGCCGACCGCAATGCGGACGACCTGGAGCACGTGGCGCGCTTTCCCTACGTGCGCGACATGGCGCTGTTCGTCGGCAATCCCGAGGACGTCACGGAAGCGCCGTTCGGCCCGGGGCTGCCGTCCATCCGCGAATGGACCGACCGCAATTTCGCCTACAGCGGCTACGCCCTGCCTTTCGACCCGGCGGAATTTTCCGACACGGAGAAAACCCGGAAAAAGCTGGGGTACCGGCCGGAAGAGAAAATCGTCATCGCCTCGGTGGGCGGCACGGGCGTCGGCCGGCCCCTGCTCCAGCGGATCGCGCAGGCCTTCCCGCACATGAAGCGGCAGGTGCCGGAGCTGCGCATGATCCTGGTGGCCGGCCCGCGCCTGCCGGTCGACGCGTTCCCGCGCGTGGACGGGCTCGAGGTGCGGCCCTACGTGCACAACCTGTTCGAGCACCTTGCCGCCTGCGACCTCGCGCTGGTGCAGGGCGGCCTGTCCACCTGCATGGAGCTGGTGGCCACGCGGCGGCCCTTCCTCAGCTTTCCGCTGCAGCGGCACTTCGAGCAGAACGTGCACGTGCGCCGGCGCCTGGCCAACTACGGCGCCGACCGCGCGGTGGCCTACCGCGGGCTCACGCCGCAGGCGCTGGCCGACAAGGCGCTCGACGCGATGCACACGCCGGTGCGCTACGCGCCGGTGGAGACCGACGGCGCGGCGCGCGCCGCGCGGCGCATCGCGCACGTACTGGCCAACCGCTGGTGGATCCAACGCTGAAAAAGGAGATGCTCATGCATACGCTCGTGTCGGTTTCATACGGCTTCGCCGCCTACGCGTTCTTCCTGGCCACCTTTCTCTACGCCACAGGATTCGTCGGCAATCTGGCGGTGCCCAAGGGGATCGACGGCGGCGCAGCCGCGCCGCTGGCCGAGGCGCTGGCGGTCAACGTGCTGCTGCTCGGCCTGTTCGCGGTCCAGCACAGCGTGATGGCGCGGGGCGGCTTCAAGCGCTGGTGGACGCGCATCGTGCCGCAGCGGGTCGAGCGCAGCACCTACGTACTCGCTGCGAGCGCGGCACTCGCGCTGCTGCTGTGGCAATGGCGCGCCATTCCCGAGCCGGTGATGTGGCGCGTCGAGCATCCGGCCGGTGTGCTATTGCTGCAGGTCCTGTTCTGGCTCGGCTGGGCCACGGTGCTGGCGAGTACCTTCCTCATCGACCACTTCGAGCTGTTCGGCCTGCGCCAGGCCTTCGGCCGCGCGGCGCCGCACGCGCCGAAGTTCCGCACGCCGGGCCTGTACCGCTACGTGCGCCATCCCATCTACCTCGGCTTCCTGCTCGCCTTCTGGGCCACGCCGCAGATGAGCGCCGGCCACCTGCTGTTCGCCGTGGCGACCACCGGCTACATCCTGATCGGCATCTGGTTCGAGGAGCGCGACCTCATCGCCCAGTTCGGCGAGCGCTACCAGAGCTACCGCGCCCAGGTGGGCATGCTGCTGCCGCGCCTGCGCAGAAGGATCTCGGGAAAGATCGCAGAATAGGCGGGTGCCGTCGCCGCTCGTCCCCGCTCGCCTCGCCTTCCAGGGAGGCATCCTCTACTCCGAGGAGTTCGGCGACCTCTACCACAGCGCCGGCGGCGGGCCGGCGCAGGCGCTGCACGTTTTCCTGCGCGGCAACGGCCTGCCCGAGCGCTGGGCGGGCCGCAGCCGCTTCGTCATCCTCGAAACCGGCTTCGGCGCCGGCATCAACTTCCTCACCACCTGGCGCAGCTGGCGCGCGGACCCCGCGCGCTGCGGCCGGCTGCATTTCGTGTCGATCGAGAAGCATCCCTTCGCGCTTTACGACCTTCAGAAAATCCACCAAAGCCATGATCTCGAGAAGGAAGCCGCCGAGCTGCACGCCTGCTGGCCGGTGCTGGTGCCGGGCGTGCACCGGCTCGAATTCGACGGCGGCAGGGTGGTCCTGACGCTGGTTTTCGCCGACATCAAGGTGACGCGCGAGCTGCGCCTGGCCGCGGACGCGTTCTATCTCGACGGCTTCGCGCCGGCGAAGAACCCGGACATGTGGTCGCCGGCGATCCTGCGCAACCTGTCGCGCCTCGCCGCCGACGGCGCCACCGCCGCGACCTGGAGCGTTGCCGCGGAGGTGAAGAAGGCCTTGCAGGACACCGGCTTCGCCGTCGAAAAGCGCCCCGGCTTCGGCGCCAAGCGCGACATGCTGAGCGCGACATACCAGAAACAGGGACAGACCACGATTGCTCCCAAGCGATCCGCCGCGGTGGTTGGCGCCGGGCTCGCCGGCGCGGCGGTCTGCGAGCGGCTGTGCGCGCGCGGCTGGAATGTCGCGCTGTACGAGCGCCACGCCGCGCCCGCGCAGGAAGCCTCGGGCAACCACGCCGGGACTTTCCACCCGGTCGTCACGCCGGACGACAGCGTCTTCGCGCGGCTGACAAGGGCCGGCTTTCTCAATTCCATTCAAAGGTGGAATGCTCTGGAGGGGCTCCGCTGGGACCCCTGTGGGGTTCTACAGCTGGCGCGTGACGCGAACGAGCAAGCTTCGCAGCAAAAGTCGCTCGCCGTCCTCGGCCTGCCGCCCGAGTACGCCCAGTACGCGACGCAGGAGGAGGCGGGAGCGCACGCCGGCGTGCCGCTGCCGGCGAGCGCACTGTGGTTTCCGTCCGGCGGCTGGATCCAGCCGCGGGGGGGGG
>DATACE010000251.1:0-9823 GCA_036259215.1 Burkholderiales bacterium
GCGAGTTGGTGGCGAGCCTCAGCGAGGGCGCCGGCTTGCAGCCGTAGACCGACCCCCGGCCGGTGGTGAAGCACACCACGTTCGCCCCGCCGGCGACATGGCCGGTGACCGAGACCGGGTCGTAGCCCGGCGTATCCATGAAGACGAGGCCCTTCGCCGTCACCTTTTCGGCGAATGCGTAAACCTCGACGAGATTGGTGGTGCCGCCCTTCGCGGCGGCGCCGAGCGACTTCTCGAGGATGGTCGTGAGGCCGCCCGCCTTGTTGCCCGGCGAAGGGTTGTTGTTCATCTCCATGCGGTTGCGCGCGGTGTAGTCCTGCCACCAGCCGATGCGCGCGAGCAGCCTGTCGGCGACCTCGCGGCTCACTGCGCGCCGCGTCAGCAGATGCTCGGCGCCGTAGATCTCCGGCGTCTCGGACAGGATCGCCGTGCCGCCATGGCGCACCAGCAGGTCCGCGGCGGCGCCCAGCGCCGGGTTGGCGCTGATGCCGGAATAGCCGTCCGAGCCGCCGCATTCGAGACCGAGGATGAGGTGGCTCGCCGCCACCGGCTCGCGCTTCACCCGGTTAGCCTCGGGCAGCAGCGCCTTGATGCACGCGATGCCCTCGCGCACCGACTTCGTGGTGCCGCCCTTTTCCTGGATGGTGAAGGCCTGCAGCCTGTCGGACAGCTTGAGCTTGGCCGCGTCGAGCCAGAAGTTGATCTGGTTCGCCTCGCAGCCCAGGCCGATGTTAAGTACCGCGAAGAAATTCGGGTGCCGGGCATAGCCCGTTAAAGTGCGCCGCAGGAGGTCCATGCCCTCGCCGTCGCCCGCCATGCCGCAGCCGGTCTTGTGGGTGAGCGCCACGACGCCGTCCACATTGGGGTAATCACCCAAATTGCCCTCAAAGTGCTTCGCAACCATGCGGGCCACGGTGGCCGAGCAGTTCACGCTGGTCAGAATGCCGATGTAGTTGCGCGTGGCGACTCGGCCGTCCGCCCGCCGGATGCCCATGAATGTTGCCGGCTCTTTCTCGTAGGCGATTTCTTTGACGGAAGAACAAAACGCGTAGTCGCGCTCGAACTGCCCCATGGCGAGGTTGTGCACGTGCACGTGCTCGCCCGCGCGGATCGGCCGCGTGGCGAAGCCGATGATCTGGTTGTAGCGGCGCACCGGCGCGCCCGCCGCGATGTCGCGCACCGCCAGCTTGTGCCCTGCGGGAATGGTCACCAGGGCGGTCACGTTTTCAGCGGCCACCGCCGTGCCGGTCGCTATCTCGGCGCGCGCGATGACCACGTCGTCGCCCGCATGCAGGCGGATGGTGGGCTGCATCAGTGGTTGTCCCGTGGCACAAAGGCGCCGCTCTTGCCCACCAGGAAGTCGAGGTCGGCGCCCAAGTGCGCCTGCAGCACGTGGTCGTGGTAGAGCTTCCAGTAGCCCCGCTCGAGCGGCGGCTTGGGCGCCGTCCACGTCGCTTTTCTTTGTCCCAGCACTTTTTCAGGAACCAGGAGCTCGAGCCGCCGGTTCTCCACGTCGAGCTCGATCATGTCGCCGTTTTCCACCAGCGCCAGCGTGCCGCCGCACGCCGCTTCGGGCGAGACGTGCAGCACCACGGTGCCGTAGGCGGTGCCGCTCATGCGCGCATCCGAGATGCGCACCATGTCGGTCACGCCCTTCTGCAGCAGCTTGGGCGGCAGCGGCATGTTGCCGACCTCGGCCATGCCCGGGTAGCCGCGCGGGCCGCAGTTCTTGAGCACCATGATGCAGGCCTCGTCGATGTCGAGCTGCGGGTCGTCGATGCGCCGGTGGAAGTCCTCGATGTTCTCGAACACCACGGCGCGCCCGCGATGCTGCATGAGCGCCGGCGTGGCGGCCGAAGGCTTGATGATGGCGCCCTGCGGACACAGGTTGCCGCGCAGCACCGAGATGCCGGTGTTTTCCTTGAAGGGCTTGCCGAACGGGAAGATCACGTCGCGGTTGTGGCAGGGCGCGTTCTTGACGTTCTCCCAGAGGGTCTTCCCGTTGACCGTCAGCGCATCTTTATTCAACAAACCCTCGAGTTCACGCAGCACCGCGGGCAGGCCGCCGGCATAGTAGAAATCCTCCATCAGGTACCTGCCCGAAGGCATGAGGTTGACCAGGCAATGCACCTCGCGCCCGCTGCGGTCCCAGTCGTCCAGGGTGAGCTCCACCCCGATGCGCCGTGCAAGGGCGATGAGGTGGATCACCGCGTTGGTCGAGCCGCCGATCGCCGCGCAGGCGCGGATCGCGTTCTCGAAGGCCGCCTTGGTGAGGATCTGGGAAAGGGTCGTGCCTTGCCTGACCAGCTCCACGATCCGGCGCCCGGCGCTGCGCGCGAGCACGTTGCGGCGCGCATCTACCGCCGGGATGGCGGCATTGCCCGGCATGCCCACGCCCAGGGCTTCCACCATCGAGGCCATGGTGGAGGCGGTGCCCATGGTCATGCAGTGCCCGTGCGAGCGATGCATGCACGATTCGGCCTCGTAGAATTCCTCCACGCTGAGCTTGCCGGCGCGCAGGTCCTCGGACATGGACCACACGTTGGTGCCCGAGCCGATGTCGCTGCCGCGGTACTTGCCCGAGAGCATCGGTCCGCCGGAGACCGCGATCGCCGGCAGGTCCACGCTCGCCGCGCCCATCAGCAGCGCCGGGGTGGTCTTGTCGCAGCCCACCAGCAGCACCACCCCGTCCAGCGGATTGCCGCGGATCGACTCCTCCACGTCCATGCTGACGAGGTTGCGGTAGAGCATGGCGGTGGGGCGCAGCAGCGTCTCGCCGAGCGACATCACCGGGAACTCCAACGGAAAGCCGCCGGCTTCCAGGATGCCCGCGCGCACGTGCTCGGCCAGCGCGCGGAAGTGGCTGTTGCACGGCACCAGCTCCGACCAGGTGTTGCAGATGCCGATCACCGGCCGGCCGTCGAACTGGTCCTGCGGCACGCCGCGGTTTTTCATCCAGCTGCGATAGATGAAGCCGTAGATGTCCTGCCGCGCGAACCACTCCACGGATCTCGGCTTGGGCTTTTTAATAGGTGGCTCTCCCGCCTGAGATGTCGAACACCGCGCCGGTGGAGAAGCTGCAGTCTTCCGACGCGAGCCAGCACGCGAGCGCCGCGATCTCGTCCACCTCGACGAAGCGGCTCATCGGGATCTTGGAGAGCATGTACTCGATATGCTGCGGGGTCATCTGCTCGAAGATCGCGGTCTTCGCCGCCGCCGGGGTCACGCAGTTCACCAGCACGCCGCTTTGCGCGAGCTCCTTGCCCAGCGACTTGGTGAGCGAGATCACCCCGGCCTTGGATGCCGAGTAGGCCACCGCATTGGGGTTGCCTTCCTTGCCGGCGACGGAGGCGATGTTCACGATCCTGCCGTAGCCCGCCTTCACCATGTGCGGCGCCACCGCGCGGCAGCACAGGAATTGGCTGGTGAGGTTTACCCGCAGCACGCGCTCCCATTCCTCGACCGGGTAGTCCACGGTCGGCGCATTCGCGCCCGCGATGCCGGCGTTGTTCACCAGGATGTCGATGCCCCCGAGCGAGCGCAGCGTTTCGCGGGTGGCCGCTTCCACCGACGCGGCGTCGGCGACATCGACCCGCGACTTGCCCTGGAGGTCCCACACCGCGACTTTTGCGCCGGAGGCTGCGAGGCGCTGCACGATCGCGGCACCGATGCCCGCCGCGCCGCCCGTAACCACCGCGGTGCGCCCGGCGAAATCGAGCTTGTTCATGGGAGACGCGAAGTATAATCGCTGCCCTCATGGCTGGACGCCTCACTGGGAAGACCGCATTCATCACCGCCGCCGCCCAGGGGATGGGGCGTGCCGCCGCCCTCGCTTTCGCCCGCGAAGGCGCCCAGGTGTGGGCTACGGACGTAAATGCGAACATCCTGAGTGATTTGAAAGAGACTTCGATCCAGACACGGGTGCTCGACGTCACCGACGAGGCGGCCATCGCCAGGGCGGCGCAGGAGGCGGGCGAGGTCGACGTGCTGTTCAACTGCGCCGGCGTCGTGCACCACGGCAGCATCCTGCAGGCGACGGCGAAGGACTGGGACCAGGCTTTCGCGGTGAACGTGAAATCCATGTTCCTGGTGTCGCGCGCCTTCATTCCGGCGATGCTCAAGAAGGGCCGCGGGTCGATCCTCAACATGGCGTCGGTCGCCTCGTCCATCCGCGGGCTGCCGAACCGCTGCGTCTACGGCGCGAGCAAGGCGGCGGTCATCGGCCTGACCAAATCCATCGCCGCCGACTATGTGGGGCAAGGCATTCGCTGCAACGCCATCTGCCCGGGCACGGTGGATACGCCCTCGCTGCAGGGCAGGATCAACGCCCAACCCGACCCGGTGCAGGCGCGCAAGGATTTCGTCGCGCGCCAGCCCATGGGACGGCTGGGCACGGTGGACGACATTACGGGGCTGCTGGTGTTCCTCGCCTCGGACGAGTCGCTGTTCGCCACCGGAAACGCTTATTCGATCGATGGGGGAATGACGATATGAAGCTGTGCCGGTATGGCAAGGCGGGCTACGAGAAGCCCGGGGTGATCGACGGCGAAGGCCGCCTGCGCGACCTGTCCAAGGTGGTCCAGAACATCGGCGCGAACGAGCTGTCGCCGCGCCAGCTGAAGACGCTGTCGCGCCTCAAGCCCGAGACGCTGCCGCTGGTCAACAGCAACCCGCGCTTCGGGGTGCCGTACGTGGGCATCGGCAAGTTCATCGCCATCGGCCTGAACTACTCCGACCATGCCAAGGAGGCCGGGCTGCCGATCCCTTCCGAGCCCATCGTGTTCATGAAGGCCACTACCTGCATCAACGGCCCGAACGACGACATCGTCCAGCCGAAGAACTCCACCAAGCTCGACTGGGAGATCGAGCTCGGCGTGGTCATCGGCACGCAGGCGCGCTACGTGAGCGAGGCCGATGCCTTGAACCACGTCGCCGGCTACTGCATCGTGAACGACGTTTCGAAGCGCACGTTCCAGCTGGCGACCACCCAATGGGACAAGGGCAAAGGATTAGACACGGCTGGGCCGATCGGCCCCTGGCTGGTCACGGCCGACGAGGTCGGCGACCCCCAGGATCTGGAAATGGCGCTCGACCTGAACGGCAAGCGCATGCAGTCGGGCAATACCCGCACCATGGTGTTCAGCGTTGCGCAGATCATCTCGCACGCCAGCCACTACATGACGTTGCTCCCGGGCGACATCATCGCCACGGGCACCCCGCCGGGCGTCGGCCTGGGCATCAAGCCCAGCCCGGTATTCCTCAAGCCGGGGGACGAAATGACGCTGTCGATCCAGGGCCTGGGCGAGCAGAAGCAGAAGGTCGTCCCGTTCCCCGGGTCATAGTTCCTTTTTCTGCGTTGCGGGATTTCTCCGCCACGCGGAACGGTGTAATGTCTGCAGCATGAACAAGCGCGCCGACTTTGCCACCGACCTCGAAGCTTCGGCGTTCTGGATGCCGTTCACGGCGAACCGGCAATTCAAGAAATCGCCGCGGCTGCTGGCGCGCGCCGAAGGCATGTATTACTGGACCCCAGAAGGCCGCCAGATGCTGGACGGCGTTGCCGGCCTGTGGTGCGTGAACGCCGGCCACTGCCGCCCGAAGATCGTAGAGGCAGTGCAGCGGCAGGTTGCGGCGATGGATTTCGCGCCCACCTTCCAGATGGGTCACCCGATCGCCTTCGAGTTCGCCGAGCGCCTCGCCAAGGTGGCGCCCGCCGGGTTCTCGCGGGTTTTCTATACCAATTCCGGCTCGGAGTCGGCCGATACCGCGCTCAAGATCGCGCTCGCCTACCATCGCGCCCGCGGCGAAGGGCAGCGTTTTCGGCTGATCGGCCGCGAGCGCGGTTACCACGGCGTCAATTTCGGCGGAATGGCGGTGGGCGGCCTGCAGGCCAACAAGAAGACCTTCGGTCCGGGCGTTGCCGGCGTGGACCACATCCGCCACACCCACGATCCGGCGCGCAACGCCTTTTCGCGCGGCCAGCCGGCGCACGGCGCGGAGTTCGCCGAGGAGCTGGAGCGCCTGTGCGCGCTGCATGATCCGTCGACCATCGCCGCTGTGATCGTTGAGCCGGTGGCCGGCTCGGCCGGCGTGCTGGTGCCGCCGAAGGGCTATCTCGAGCGCCTGCGCGAGATCTGCACCAAGCACGGCATCCTCCTCATTTTCGACGAGGTGATTACCGGCTTCGGCCGCCTGGGGCGGCCCTTCGGCTCGCAGCGCTTCGGCGTCATGCCGGATCTGTTCACCACCGCCAAGGGCATGACCAACGGCACGGTGCCGATGGGCGCGGTGTTCGTGCGCGATGCCATCTACGAGGCTTTCATGCAGGGCGCTGAGGGCATCGAGCTATTCCACGGCTACACCTATTCGGGGCATCCGCTCGCCTGCGCCGCCGGCCTGGGCACGCTCGACACCTACGAAGAGGAAGGGCTGCTCGAGCGCGCCGCCAGCCTCGAGGCGTATTGGGAAGAGGCCGCCCATTCGCTGAAAGGCGAGCGCCACGTCATCGACATCCGCAACTGCGGCCTGGTGGCCGCCATCGAGCTCGAGCCGCGCCCGGGTGCGCCCGGCAAGCGCGCCTACGAGGCGTTCGTCAAGGCATTCGAGAGCGGCGTGCTCATCCGCACCACCGGCGACACCATTGCGCTGTCGCCGCCGCTGATCATAGAAAAACCGCAGATCGACCGCTTGTTCGGCTGCGTCCGGGAGGTGCTGCAGGCAGTCGCGTAGTCTTCACCAAGGGAGGGTAGAAGCGTGCATGAGCCTAACCTGGCGAGCGCAGATTTCGGCGGCCTGCGCGTCCGGGCCCTCGCGCTGCTCGCCGATGCTTCCATCGTCTTTCTCGTCGCCGGCGTGCTTCTGGCTGGCGCCGACCGATACCTCGGCGAAGCCGGACTCCCAGCCGCCCTGGTCACCGCGGCGGTGTTCGCTGTTTTCTACTGGCCCGCGCTGCACGCCTCGCCCCTGCAGGCCACTTTCGGCAAAGTGCTGGCCCGCCTGCGCATCACCGGGTACCAGGGCGAGCGCGTCTCGTTCCTGCGCTCCTTGGGTCGCGAGCTGGCGAAGATCCCGGCCGGCGCGCTTTTCATGCTTGGCTTCTTCATGGCGGGCTTGACTGCGCGTAAGCAGGCGCTGCACGACTTCTTCGCCTCCACTTACGTGGTGCGCGAGGGCGAGCCGCGCAGCGCTCTGGCCGTGGCGACCATCGTCGTCGCCTTCGCCATGCCGGTCCTCCTCATTCCGTTTCTCGGGTCGCCTGCGCTGACGGGCTTGATCGCGACGATGGCGCAGGACCTGGCTGCCCTCGTGCGGGAGGTGCGCAACGGTGCGGTGCTCCTGCTAAGCCAGCAGTAAACGGCGTCCTTAAGCCTAGCTGCGGGAAAGAATCGCTCGGACCGTGGGCGGGCGCGGCATGGCTGCGGAACTCCACGCCGACCGCCGGATCTACCGGGAAGGATGAGGACGCTGGTTCTTGCGGTTGCCCTCGCTGTTGCGGCGCCGGTCGTGGCGCAGCAACAGGCCGAGCCGGTCATCCCCCCGCCCAGGTACAACGACGTTATGACCGCCGTGGTCTTCCGGGACCTCGAGGCGGTCAAGGAGCTGCTCGCGCTGGGCGAATGGCCGGACGAAACCGACAGCCAAGGGCGGCCGCCGCTGTTGGTCGCGCTGCAGCTCGGCTACCGGAAGATCGCCGATGCGCTCCTCGAGGGCGGCGCCAATCCGTACTGGTCGCTGGTGAGGGCCCGGCAGCTGCGTGCCGACGAGCCTGTCATCGCGCGGCTTGAGCAGTACACCGAATCGGCCTCTGCGGGCCCGACGGGCGCTCCGCCCTATTGAGGGCGGGCGCCGTCGCGCCCCTTCCGGAATTCGGGCCCTGACCCCGATTACTTGACGGCGGCCCTGACTACGCCCAGGCGCCGGCCGCGCGCGGGCTGCTTGAGGCGCGCGGGGATCACCAGGTCGCGCACGTAGTTCGGCAACGCAAACACGCCCTCGTGCGTCTCGCCGTTGTAGAAGCGCAGCTCCTGGAGCTTCCTCTGCTCGATGCGCCGGTCGATCTCGTCGGCCGTGAAGGCCTTGGGATCGAGCTTGTCGGAGCACACCGCCATCGCCCACAGCGACCCGTACAGCGGGATGTACATGGTGTACGGGCGCACGATGCGGAACACCCCGTGCAGGCGCTGGGACAGCTCGGCGACGCGCTCGGGCTGCGCCACCGGCGAGCCCAGGTGCAGGACCAGCGCGCCCCCCGGCGCCAGCGTCTGGCGGATCTGCTGGAAGAACTCGGTCGCGTAGAGCGCCGCCGCCGGCCCCACCGGGTCGTTCAGGTCCAGCGCGACCAGGTCGAACTTGTCCTGGCTCTCGCGCACGAACTTCATCCCGTCCTCGACGCGCACGCGCAGCTTCGGGTTATCGAACACCCCGTTGTGGACGGCCCGGAAATGCTCCTTGGCCACCTCGATCACGTCGCCGTCGATCTCCACCATGGTGACGGTCTCGACCGAGGGGTGCTTGAGCGCTTCCTCGGAGGAGCCGCCGTCGCCGCCGCCGACGATTAGCACCTTTTTCGGCGCGGCATGGGCGGTGAGCGCGGGGTGGATCAGGTTCTCGTGATAGACGAACTCCTCCTTCTCGGAGGTCATGTTGTACCCGTCGAGACGGAAGATCTTCCCGTAGTGAGGCGTGTCGTAGATCGCCAGCTTCTGGTAGCGGGTATTCCACTCCCCGAGCTGGCGGCTCGCCCGGATATAGAAGCCGGTGGAGTCGTTGAGCGGCTCCATCAGGAGGTGCTCGCCGCGGTCGACCTCGTGCTTGGCCACCTCGCCGGGCTGGAAGTAGCCGACCAGCAGGTCGAACAGCTTGCGCGCCTTGTGCGAGTTGTCGGCGCTGTAGTTGCAGACGTAGACGTCGAGCGTCAGCCCCTGGCGCTCGGGCCAGGTGTGGATCGCGAGGTGCGATTCGGCGAGCACGACCGTCCCGGTGAAGCCCGAGCCCTCGAACTGGTGGAAGGTGGCGTCCATGGTCGTGAGACCGGACGCCTCCACCATCTCGAGGCATTTGGCGCGGAAGCGCTCGCCGTCCAGAAGGAGCTGCGGATCGCAGCGGCAGCCGGTGAGGTCACCGATGAGATGCAGACCGTTCATTTGCGTACCCTCCAAAATGCGAAGGCGCAGCCTTTGGAGCTCAGGCCACGCCTCCGATCCGCGCCTTGCGGCGCACAGCGCTCTTCGATCGCGCTCAACTCGTTCAAAACCTCCTAAACGTCGTTTGTGCTCTTCATTTCGTCGACGACTGCATCGATCAATTTCCGAGCGATCGAGATTTTGCTTGGAAGTTTAGGCAATTGCAATACTTCGAACCAATTTGCTTCCTCGATTTCTCCTGCCTGCGGCCGGATCTCGCCGCTCACCCAGTCGCAGACGAACGCGATCATCAGCGAGTGCGGGAACGGCCACGACTGGCTGGCGAAGTAGCGCGTGTTGCAAATCCGCACGCCGACTTCCTCTTCCACTTCGCGCGCGAGGCACTGCTCGAGCGACTCGCCCGGCTCGACGAAGCCGGCGAGCGCGCTGTACATCCCGGGCGGAAAGTGCGGCGAGCGCGCGAGCAGGAGCTGTTTTTCCCTGCGGATGAGCGCCATCACCGCCGGCGCCACCCTCGGGTAGGCCGACAGCTTGCAAGCGGGGCACACGCGCACGCGCTCGGTCCTGTGCGGCTCGGTGCGCGTGCCGCAGCGCCCGCAGAACTGATGGCTGCGGTCCCAGTCGATGAGCTGCAGCGCGCGCCCGGCGAGCGCGAAGTGCCGGTCGTCGAGCACCGTGAA
>DATACE010000252.1:0-1841 GCA_036259215.1 Burkholderiales bacterium
CGCCTGTGCCGCAGCGAGGACGAGGTGGCGGCCGCCTGCCGGGCGCTGGGCGCGCAGGTCGTCATGAAAGCCTGCTCGCAGGACATCCCGCACAAGAGCGAGCACGGGCTGGTCGCGCTCCAGGTGCCGGACCCGCTCGCCGAGTTCCATCGCCAGCGGCAGCGCGTGCGCGAGCTCGGCGCGCAGTTCGAAGGCGTCATCGTGGCGCGCCGCGCGCCGCGCGGGCGCGAGCTTGCGCTCGGCGCGCGCCTGGATGCGCAGTTCGGCCCGGTGGTGCTGGTCGGCGACGGCGGGATATACCTCGAAGCGCTGCAGGATTTCCGACTGCTGCTGCCGCCGTTCACGCAAAGCGAGGTGCTGGCGAAGCTCGGCGAGCTGCGCATCGCGCCGCTGCTGGGCCCCTGGCGCGGCGCGCCGGGACGCGACCTGCCGGCCTTCGCCCGGATGGCGGTGATGCTCGGCGACGCCATGCTCGCATGGCAGGGCGCGGTGGCGGCGGTCGACGTCAACCCGGTGATCGTGTTTGAAACGGGCGCCGGAGCGCTCGCCGTAGATGCGCTGGTTATAATCACCGCCCCATGAAAATCCTGGTGAGCGTCAAGCGCGTCGTCGACTTCAACGTCAAGGTGCGCGTCAAGGCCGACGGCAGCGGCGTCGAGACGGCCAACGTCAAGATGTCGATGAATCCGTTCGACGAGATCGCGGTGGAGGAGGCGGTGCGGCTCAAGGAAGCCGGCGCCGCCACCGAGATCGTGGTGGTGTCCTGCGGCGTGCAGGCCTGCCAGGAAACCCTGCGCACCGCGCTCGCTATCGGCGCCGATCGCGCGATCCTGGTGGAAAGCAACGCCGAGCTGCAGCCCCTCGCGGTGGCGAAGCTCCTGAAGGCGGTGGTGCAGAAGGAGTCGCCGCAGCTCGTCATCCTCGGCAAGCAGGCGATCGACGACGATGCCAACCAGACCGGCCAGATGCTGGCGGCGCTGCTCAACTGGCCGCAGGCCACGTTCGCCTCGAAGCTAAAGCTTTCTTCTGAAAAAGCCGAAGTCACGCGCGAAGTGGACGGCGGGCTGGAAACGCTGTCGATCAAGCTGCCCGCGGTGGTGACGACCGACCTGCGGCTGAACGAGCCGCGCTACGTGACGCTGCCCAACATCATGAAGGCGAAGAAAAAGACCCTCGAGGTGCTCAAGCCCGAGGCGCTCGGCGTGGACGTGGCGCCGCGCCTGAGCACGCTGAAAGTCGTGGAGCCCTCCAAGCGCAAGGCCGGCGCCAAGGTGGCCGATGCGAAGGCCCTGATCGACAAGCTGCGCAACGACGCGAAGGTGCTCTGATGACGATCCTCGTCCTGGCGGAGCACGACAACAAGGCGATCCGCAAGTCCACGCTGAACGCCGTGGCGGCCGCGCAGAAGCTGGGCGGGGACCTCCATGTGCTGGTAGCCGGCCACCAGGCGGACGAGGCCGCGCAGGCGGCGGCCGGGATCCCGAAGGTCGCCAAAGTCCTGCATGCGGATGCGCCCCACCTCGCCGAATTCCTCGCCGAGAACGTCGCGAGCCTGATTACATCCGTCGCCAAGGGCTACAGCCACATCCTTGCCCCGGCCACCTCCAACGGCAAGAACATCATGCCGCGCGTGGCGGCGCTGCTCGACGTGCAGCAGATCTCCGACATCTCGGGCGTGGCGGGCCCCGACACCTTCGTGCGCCCCATCTACGCCGGCAACGCGCTCGCCACGGTGCAGTCGAAAGACCCGATCAAGGTCATCACGGTGCGCACCACCGCCTTCGATGCGGTGGCTGCCACGGGCGGAAGCGCTGCAGTGGAGACGATCAGCGCGCCGCCCG
>DATACE010000253.1:0-4312 GCA_036259215.1 Burkholderiales bacterium
CGCCGCCGAGCTGGCTCGAGCCGTAGACCACGACCTTGGCCTTGCCGCCCAGCTTGGCGGCGACAAGGAGCTGCTGCAAAAGCTCAAGCTCGGCACGGTGGACATCGCGCTGCCCTCGACAGTGATGTCGTCGGAGGCGGACCTGTTCGGCGTGTTCGAGATGCCTTACCTGGTCAAGGACCGCGAGCACATGAAGAAGATCGAGAAAGAGGTCTTCTGGAAGACGCTCGCGCCCGCCGCCGAGAAGCGCGGGCTGAAGGTGATCGCGGTATGGGAGAACGGCTACCGCCACATTACCAACTCCAAGCGGCCGATCAACTCCCCCAAGGATCTGCAGGGCATCAAGCTGCGCGTGCCGGAGGGCAAGTGGCGGGTGAAGATGTTCCAGGCCTACGGCGCCAACCCCTCGCCGATGAAGTTTTCCGAGGTGTTCACCGCGCTGCAGACCGGCGTGATGGACGGCCAGGAGAACCCCTTCACCCAGATCTACAGCGCCAAGTTCCAGGAAGTGCAGAAGTTCCTTTCCCTCACGGGCCACGTCTACACGCCGGCGTACGCCACGGTCGGCGTCAAGAAGTGGGCGAGCCTGCCCGCCGACGTGCGCAAGACCCTGGAGTCGGTGGCAAAGGACACGCAGGACTTCGTCTACCGCAAGGCGGCGCAGGACGACGAGGACCTCCTCGCCAAGCTCAAGAGCGGCGGCATGCAGGTCAACACGCCGGACAAGAACGCCTTCATCGCGGCTTCCAAGCCGGTGTACGAAGAGTTCGCCAAGGAAGTGAAAGCCGCGAAGCAGGTGATCGATCGCGCCATCGCGCTCGGCAAGTAGCCGCGCGCGGATGCTGGCTGCCTTTCGCAGGCGCTACGAGCGCCTGCTGGAGTGGATCGTCATCGTCCTGATGGCCGCGCTCGCCGTCGAAGTGACGGTGGGCGTGGCGTTCCGCTATTTCGGCTATTCGCTGGTGTGGTATGACGAGGTCGCCTCGATCGGCCTCGCCTGGGTGACCTATTACGGCGCCGCGCTGGCCGCGCTGAAGCGCGCGCACATCGGCGTGCCGGAGCTGATGCGCATGCTGCCGCCGGGCGCGCGCCTGCCGCTTGCGCTGCTGGCCGAGGCCTGCGTGCTGGCGTTCTTCGTCCTGCTCGCCTGGGTGGGCTATACGGTGCTCGAGGTGCTCGCCTATGACACGCTGGTCTCGCTGCCCGAGGTCTCGGTGGCCTATGCGCAGTCGGTCATTCCGCTCGGCGCGCTGCTGTTCGTCCTGGCCGAGCTGCTGGTGCTGCCCGAAGTGCTGCGCGAGGCACGCGCCGCATGACCGGCTTTCTCGTCTTCGTCTGCGTCGTTGCCCTGGTCCTGATCAACGTGCCGATTGCGGTGGCGCTGGGCATCGCGGCAGTCGTTGCCATGCTGGTCACGCAGGGCGCCGCGTTCCTGCCGAACGTCCCGATCACCCTGTTCCAGGGCGCAACCAGCTTCCCCCTGATCGCGATACCGCTGTTCATCCTGGCCGGCGCGATCATGAACACCTCGGGTATCTCGCGCCGGCTGATCGAGTTCACCGCGGCGCTGCTCGGCTCGATGCGCGGCGCCCTGGCCCAGGTGAACGTGGTGACCTCGATGTTTTTCGCGGAGATCTCGGGTTCGGCGGTTGCCGACGTCGCGGCCACCGGCTCGATCCTGATCCCGGCGATGAAGAAGCGCGGCTATCCCGCCGCGTTCTCGGCGGCCGTTACTTCCTCCTCCGCCTCGCTCGCCATCATCATCCCGCCCTCGATTCCGATGATCCTTTACGCGGTAATGGCCGGGACGTCGGTGGTCCAGATGTTCGTGGCCGGGATCGTTCCCGGCCTGATGGCGGGCTTCGGCATGATGGGCCTTTGCTACTGGTATGCCGTACGCTACAACTGGCCGGTCGAGGAAGCGTTTCAGCTGCGCCGGCTGCGGCGCAGCTTCAAGGACGCCGCGTGGGCCCTCACCATGCCGCTCATCATCCTCGGCGGCATTTTCGGCGGGGTGGTGACCGCCACCGAGGGCGCGGCGCTCGCGGTGGTGGCCGCGCTGTTCATCGGGATGGTGATCTACCGCGAGCTCGACTGGAAGCACCTGCGCGAGGCCATCATCGAAGGCGGCGTGCAGACCGGCGCGGTCATGCTTCTGGTCGCCGCCTCTGCGCTACTCGGGCTGTACCTTACCGAGGCGCAGCTGCCGCAGCGCCTCGCCCAGCAGATCACCCAGCTCACGAGCAACCCCTGGTTCGTGCTGGCGCTGCTGAACGTTTTCTTCCTGTTCGTCGGCATGTTCTTGCATTCGGCGGCCGCCATCATCCTGGTCGTGCCGATCGTCATGCCGGTGGTCTCGGCGGTGGGCATCGACCCCGTGCACTTCGGCGTCATCGTGACGCTGAACCTGGCCATCGGGCAGCAGACCCCTCCGGTTGCGAGCGTGCTGATGATTACCTGCTCCATCGCCAAGGAGAACGTCTGGACGGTGACCAGGGCGAACGTGCCGTTCATCGTGGTACTCCTCGCGGTGCTTCTTCTGGTCACCTACGTTCCGGCGACCACGCTGTCCCTGGTCAACCTTTTCTATCGGTGAGCGGGCCGCTCGCGGGCGTCAAGGTGCTGGAGCTGGCGCAGATCATGGCCGGCCCGACTTGCGGCATGCTGCTCGCCGACCTGGGCGCCGACGTAATCAAGGTGGAGCGCCTGCCCGGCGGCGACGACACACGCAGCTACAGCCGCCCGAGCGTGAACGGCGAGTCGGCCGCGTTCATGGCGATGAACCGCAACAAGCGCGGCATCGCGCTCAATCTCAAGATCCCGGCCGCGCGCGACGCGCTGAAGCGCATGGCGGCGCAGGCCGACGTGGTCACGGAGAACTACCGCAAGGGCGCGCTGGACAAGCTCGGCCTGGGCTATGAAGCGCTGCGGGCGCTGAACCCGGCGCTCATCTACTGCTCTATCTCCGGCTACGGCCGCACCGGGCCGTATGCGGACAAGGGCGGCTTCGACCTCATCGCGCAGGGCATGGCGGGCCTCATGTCGATCACCGGCGAGCCGGGCGGCGCACCGGTCAAGTCCGGCTCGCCGGTGTGCGACATCAATGCCGGCATCCTGGCGGCTCTGGGCATCGTGGGCGCCTACGTGCATCGCCTGAAGACCGGCGAAGGGCAATGGGTCGACACCTCCCTTTACGAGGCGGGCATCCACCAGACCTTCTGGCACTCGGCGATTTTCTTCGCCACCGGCGCGGCGCCCGGGCCGAGCGGCTCCGCGCATATCCTCTCCGCGCCTTACCAGGCGTTCGCGGCTTCGGACGGCTGGCTCAACATCGGCGGCGCCAACCAGGCCAACTGGGAGCGCGTGGCGCGCGTGCTCGGCGCGCCGGAGTGGGTCGACGACCCGCGCTTTCGCACCAACGCCGAGCGTATGCGCAACCTGCAGGCGCTCACCGAGCTCATGCAGGCCCGCGTGAAAACACGCACCGTGCGCGAATGGATCGCGGCGCTCGAAGCCGAGGGCGTGCCCTGCGGTCCCATCCACACCATCGCGCAGATGGCCGCCGATCCGCAGACCGTGGCGCGCGGCATGGTGGTGGCGCTGCAGCATCCTGTCGCCGGCAGCACGCGCGCGCTCGGCGTACCGGTCAAGCTGTCCGCAAGCCCCGGCGCCGTGACGCGTCCCGCGCCGCTGCTGGGCCAGCACACACGGGAAGTGCTGGCGGAATACGGCTTCGCGGCCGCCGAGATCGACGCGCTGTACGCCGGCCACGCGGCGGCTTAGACTGGCCGGGCATGGGCGCCCTGCTCGAGGTCAGGAACCTGCGGACCACCTTCACGACCGCCGGCGGCATGGTGCGCGCGGTCGACGGCGTGTCGTGGGATGTCGAGCCGGGCGAAACCGTCGCGCTGGTGGGCGAGTCGGGTTGCGGCAAGTCGGTCTCGGCGCTGAGCATCATGCGACTGGTTTCCGAGCCCGCCGGGCGCATCGAGAGCGGCGAGATCGTGTACAAGGAGCGCGACCTGCTCAAGCTCACCGAGGAGGAGATGCGCGGCGTGCGCGGCCGCGAGATCGGCATGATTTTTCAGGAGCCGATGACCTCTCTCAACCCGGTGCTGTCGATCGGCCGGCAGCTCACCGAGGGGCTCGAGATCCACATGAAGATGAGCCCGCCGCAGGCGCGCGCGAGGGCGGTCGAGCTGCTCGCCATGGTAGGCATTCCCGACCCCGCGCGCCGGCTCGCGCAGTACCCGCATCACTTCAGCGGCGGCATGCGCCAGCGCATGATGATCGCCATGGCGCTCGCCTGCAA
>DATACE010000254.1:0-3764 GCA_036259215.1 Burkholderiales bacterium
GGGGGGGCGGCCCGCGCCGCTCGGAACGGCGGTTGTTCATGCGCGCGCCTCGCGCGCCAGGATGCGGAAATGTGCCCCCGCTGTGTCGTTCACGTACTCCAGGAGCGCGCGGTTGGCCGCGCACAGCTCGCGCGCGAGATACAGTCCCAGGCCGGTCCCCTTGCTGTCGGTGGTGAAGAAAGGCTCGAACAGCTGTCCCTGGCTCGCCGCTGGCACGCCGGGGCCGTTGTCGATGACGCTCAATTCTACGCGACCGGCGAAGCCGGCCGCCTGCAGCCGCACGCTGCCCGGCTCGTCGCGCGCATAGCGCACGGCGTTGCGCAGCAGGTTCCACATCACCTGCTGCAAATGCTCGCGATCGAACTCGATCGCGGCGTCGGCGGCGCAGCGCACGCTGAAGCGATCCGCGGGCACCGACTCGTTGGCGACGAACTGGGCGACGAAAGCGGCCAGCCATGAGCGCAGCTCTATGCGCTCGCCCGCGACGCGGTCGCGGCGGTTCAGCTGCAGCACGTCCGACACCAGGCGCTCCAGTCGCAGGGTGTTGTCGCGGATGATGCGGGTGAGCCGCGTCTTGTCGTCGCCGCGCTTTTCCTCGCCGAGCAGCTCGGCCGCGTGGCTGATGGCAGCCAGCGGATTGCGGATCTCATGGGCGATGTTGGCCGTGAGCCGCCCCAGCGCGGCCAGCTTGAGCTGCTGCGCCTGCTCGCGGCTGCGCGTCGTGTCCTCGAGGAACACCACGCTGAACAGCTCTCCCGCCCCGGTATCCAGCAAGCGCACGCCGATGTGCCGGCCGCGCAGCTCGAAGTCGCTCGCCTGCCCGAAGCCGGGCAGCACGTCGGCGATCGCCCTGCCCAGCAGCGCGTCGAGCCCGAGCAGCCGCCGCGCCTGCGGATTGTGCTGCACGATGTGCCCGTCGCGGTCCAGCACCACCACCCCGTCGTGCATGTCCTCGATCACCAGCTGGTTGACGCGCGTCTGGGTGGCAAGGCTGCGCCCGCGCTGGCGCGCGAGCGCCTCGTTCGCCGCCACGCGCTGCGCGAGCCAGCTGGTGACGCCCACCGTGGCGAAGCAGCCCATCGCCAGCAGGCCGGGCTGCAGGAAGTTGGCGAGCTCGGCGTCGTGGCCGAGCACCCAGTAGCCCTGCTCGAGCAGCAGCGCGATGGCGGCCACCGCGGCGTACAGGTAGCTCAGGCGGCGCGGCGCGACGATTGCCGCGCCGATGAGCGAGATCAGCAGCATGACGCCCAGGCCGCTGCGAATCCCGCCGCTGGCGTACATGAGCAGCGTGATGGCGGCGACGTCGAGCGCCACGTGCAGGGAGATCTGCACATTGAAGCCGTCGCGCCACGTGCGCATCGCCACCTGGAAGGCGATGCCGGCAAGCAGGTAGCCGGCGCTCACGAAGCGGAACATGTCCAGCCAGTGCCGGCCGACCAGATCGTCGTAGGCGAGGGAGGCGGCGAGGAACACGCCGGCAGCGGCGATGCGGTACAGGTTGAAGTAGCGCAGCAGGGTCCAGAAGGACTCCGGCGCGCGCACTTCCGGCGCGAGGAACAGCTCGGGGTAGCGCACCGGCGCGTCCATCAGCGCTTGCCCAGCCGGGCGTGGTCGTCGCTGCAGTACAGGCCGCCGGCCGCGGAGCGCGCCTCGCCGCGGGGCAGGTGCACGCCGCAATGGGCGCATTGCACCAGCTCGCCCTCCCAAAGCGATTTCGGCGACTTCGGCGGATGGCTTTTTGCGAACGCCCTGCGTATCAGCCAGACGGCCAGCACGACCAGCAGGATCAGCACGAGGAGGCGGCCCATCGCGCGATTATCTACCGGGAGGAAAAAACCGGCGGGAGATGGTCGGGGTGAGAGGATTTGAACCTCCGACACCTGCGTCCCGAACGCAGTACTCTACCAGGCTGAGCTACACCCCGAAATTCCGCACGGCTAGCTGCGGCGCGCCACAGAGAAGGACGCCAATTCTAGCAAACTATCCTTGAACACCGAGGCCGGCAGCCCCGTCAGCGCAGCCGCGCCGGCTTCGGCCTCGCGCTGCGCCGCGGCGCGTGCGTAGTCGAGTGCGCCGCTGGCGCGGATCGCCTCGAGCACCGGCGCGAAATCCTGGCGCCCGCCGTCGCGGATGGCCGCGCGCACCAGCTTCGCGTGCGCCGCGCTGCCGCAGCGCATCGCATGGATGAGCGGCAGCGTCGGCTTGCCTTCGGCGAGATCGTCGCCGAGGCTTTTGCCGATCGCGGCCGGGTCGCCGGAGTAGTCCAGCACGTCGTCGATGAGCTGGAAAGCCGTGCCGACGTGCATGCCGTAGTCGGCAAGGCCGCGCTCCAGCGCCGGCGCGCAGCTCCCCAGGATGCCGCCCAGCCGCGCCGCAGCCTCGAACAGCTTGGCGGTCTTGCGCCGCACCACCTCGAGGTAGCGCGCCTCGTCCACGTCCGGGTCGTGGCTGCCCATGAGCTGCAGCACCTCGCCGCCCGCGATCGTGTTGGTGGCCTCGGCGAGCACCTGCATTACGCGCATGTCGTCCAGCTCGACCATCATCTGGAACGCGCGCGAATACAGGAAGTCGCCGACCAGCACGGAGGCGGCGTTGCCGAAGGCCGCATTGGCGGTGCTGCGGCCGCGGCGCAGTTGCGACTCGTCCACGACGTCGTCGTGCAGCAGCGTGGCGGTGTGGATGAACTCGACCACCGCGGCGAGCGGCTGGCGCTTGTCCCCGCGGTAGCCGACCGAGCCGCTGGCCAGCAGCAGCAGCGCGGGGCGCAGGCGCTTGCCGCCCGAGGCGACGATGTAGCGGGCCACCTCGCCCACCAGCGCCACGTCCGAAGCCAGCCGCGCCCGGATGAGGGCGTCGACGCGCTCCAGGTCGTCCGCTACCGGCGCCAGCATTGTCACGAAGCTCATGATTCGCTTATAATTCCAAGTCTTTGGGGAAGCAAGGCGGTCAGGTTAGGAGTCTATCGAGCATGTACGCGATCATTAAGTCGGGCGGCAAACAATATAGGGTCCAGTCCGGCGAGCAGCTGCGCGTGGAAGCGCTCAGCGCCGACGTCGGCGCGACCGTCGCCCTCGACGAAGTGCTGCTGGTCGGCAACGGCGAGGACGTCAAGATCGGCGCGCCGCTCGTCTCCGGCGCCAAGGTGAACGCCACCGTGGTCGCCCACGGCCGCGGCGACAAGGTCAAGATCTTCAAGCTGCGCCGGCGCAAGCACTACCAGCGGTCGCAAGGCCACCGGCAGTCGTACACCGAGCTGCGCATCGACGACATCGTCCAGGGGTAAGCAAGACATGGCACACAAGAAAGCAGGCGGCAGCTCCAGAAACGGCCGCGACTCGCAGGCGAAGCGCCTGGGCGTCAAGGTCTACGGCGGCGAGCGCGTCAATGCCGGGCAGATCCTGGTGCGCCAGCGCGGCACCGTGGTGCATGCCGGCAGCAACGTCGGCATCGGCCGGGACCACACGCTGTTCGCGCGCATCAACGGCCAGGTGCATTACGCGGTGAAAGGCGAGCACAACAAGAAGACCGTGAACGTCCTTCCCGCATAGCCGGTAGCCACTCCTCGAAAAGCCCTATCGAAGCCGGTAGGGCTTTTTCATTTGTGCCATGAAATTCATCGATGAAGCGAAGATCGAGGTGCACGCCGGCAGCGGCGGCAACGGCGCCGCCACCTTCCGGCGGGAGAAGTACGTGCCGCGCGGCGGGCCCGACGGAGGCGACGGCGGCCGCGGGGGCAGCGTGTGGGCGCGCGCCGACCGCAACGT
>DATACE010000255.1:0-4613 GCA_036259215.1 Burkholderiales bacterium
GCTCCACGAAGGAAGGGTCGGGCGCAGTGCGGCGCGACGGGTACGCGCCCAGCGAAGGATCGGCCCACAGGTCGCTTCGGTCTACCGGGGCGTTCTGCACGTCGAAGGGCAGCGCGATGTGCGCCGCACCGGGCCGCCCGCCGGTCATGGCCTCGAAGGCGGCGCGCAGGGTGCGCGGGATGTCCGCGGCGCGATCCAGCACGGCATTCCACTTGGTGAGCGGCTGCATGAGGGTGCGCTGGTCGAGCTCGGTGAGGGTGAAGCGGCCTCTGGAAGACACCGAGACGTCGGTGTTGAGCGCGAGGATCGGCACGGAGGACTCGTTCGCCTCCACCAGCCCGGGGAGGATGTAGGTGGCGCCGCCGCCGGAGGGACCCTCGCACACGCCGACCTTGCGGGTGACCCGGGCATAACCGTCGGCCATGTAGGCGGCGTGGCGCTCGTCGCGCGCCAGGATGTGACGGATGGACTTCAGCCGCCCCAGGGCGTCATACAGGGGAAGGCAGGTGTCGCCGCACAGGCCGAATATCACTTCCACCCCGTGCGCCCGGAGCATTTCCACCACCGCCTCGGCGCCCGTGACGGTAGTTATTTCAACGGGCTTGTTCACGCGGTTATATTAACGCGATGAAGTCGGGGCGGCAGACCACGGTGCTGTTCGCCGGCGTGACCGGCAGCGCGGAGCTGTTCGACGCCGCGGGCGACGTGCGCGCGGCCGACGCCATCATGCGCTGCCTCGAGGCGTTTCGCCAGGCGGCCGCGGAAAGCGGCGGCCGCGTGGTGAAGACGATGGGCGAGGAGATCATGGCGCTGTTTCCCACCGCCAATGGCGCGGCCGACGCTTCGGCGCGCATGCAGGCGGCGATCGAGTCGCTGGTCGAGATGGGCGGACCCAAGCTCGGCGCGCGCGTGGCCTTCCACGCCGGCCCGGTGATCCAGCACGACGGCGATATTTTCGGCGACTCGGTGAACATCGCCGCGCGCCTGGTCGAGCAGGCCACCAAGGGACAGGTGCTCACTACCGCCGAAACCGTGGCGCTGCTCGCCCCCGCCGTGCGCGGCTCGACCCGCCAGCTCTACGACATCACCGTGAAGGGCAAGGAAGAGCAGATCGCGCTGTGCGAGTACCTGTGGCAGAAAAGCCCCGACATCACCGATTTTTCGGCGCTCACCTCGGTGCTGCGGGCGCCGCGCGCGGGCCTGCGGCTGCGCTACCGCGGCAAGGACGTGATCCGGCGGCGCCGCGAGGAATCGATCACCATCGGGCGCGATGCCGGCTGCCTGCTGGTGGTGGCCGACGCCAAGGCCTCGCGCCAGCACTGCGTCATCGAGCGCCGCGGCCAGAAGTTCATCCTGCGGGACCATAGCACCAACGGCACCTACGTGGCGGTGGAAGGCGAGGAGGAAATCATTCTGCGGCGCGAGGAGTTCACCCTGCGCCGCCATGGCTGGATCGCGTTCGGCCAGCCGCGCGCCGAAACGCCCGACGTGGTGGAGTACTTTTGTGAGTAAGGCGCAAGCGCAGCGCGTAGGCGCTAGTGCAGCGTGTTCTTCTGCAGCGCCTGCGACAGCTCTTCGGGATCGAGCGGCTTGACCAGGTGCAGGTCGAAGCCCGCCTCGTGCGAGCGGTGCCGGTCGGCGTCGGTGCCCCAGCCGGTGACCGCGACGATGCGTAGCGGGCGGTCCTTGCTCAGCGCGCGCAGCCGCCGCGCCACCTCGTAGCCGTCGATTCCCGGCAGGCCGATGTCCAGCAGCACGATGTCGGGCCGGAATTCCCGCGCGGCGTCCAGCGCCGCCATGCCGTCGTGCACCACGCAGGTCTCGTGGCCCAGCGATTTCAGCAGCATGTCGAGCGTGAGCGCCGCGTCGGCATTGTCGTCCACCACCAGCACGCGCCGGGCCGCCATCGGCGCCGCGGCCTGGGCGGCCGGCGGCGCAGCGGCCTGGACCGCACCCTTGGAGAGCGGCAGGCGGAGCGTGAACTCGCTGCCCTGGTTCTCGCCTTCGCTGCGCGCCTCGAGCACGCCGCCGTGCAGCTCGGCAATGCGCCGCGCGAGCGCGAGGCCCACCCCCAGCCCGCTGCCCACGCGCTGCAGCGGGTGGCGGCCCTGCACTAACATGTCGAACACCCGGCCGATGAGCTGCGCATCGATGCCGCGGCCGTTGTCTCGCACCGACAGCACCGCCTGTCCGGATTGCGCCTGCAAGCGCACCGCGATGTGGCCGCCCGGCGGCGTGTAGCGCGCGGCGTTATTGAGCAGGTTGGTCAGGAGCTGGGTCAGGCGATGGTGATCGCCCTCCACCTGCACCGGCTCGACCGGCAGCTCGAGCGCCACGCGGTGGCGCCCCGCCTCGATGGCCGGCGCCACCGTCTCCAGCGCCGCGCGCACCACGTCGGCCAGGCCGACCGGCGCGCGCTCGAAAGCCAGCGCGCCGCGGGTGACGCGCGAGATGTCGACCATATCCTCGACGATGCGCGAGAGCTGCGCCGCCTGGCGATCGATGGTGCGCCGCAGCTCCTCGTGGCGGGCATCGCCCGGGGGGGTTTTCGCCATGACCTCGACCGCGGCGCGGATCGGCGCGAGCGGGTTCCTCAGCTCGTGCGCCAGCATGGCGATGAACTCGTTCACGTTCCGCGCCGCCTTCTCCAGGTCCTGGATGTGCTTGCGGGCGGTGAGGTCCTGCGTCACCTTGGCGAAGCCGCGCAGGTGGCCGTCCGTGTCGTACAGCGCCGTGAGCACGGCCCTCGCCCAGAAGCGCGAGCCGTCCTTGCGCAGCCGCCAGCCCTCCGCCTCGGCGCGGCCCGTGCGCCGCGCCGTCGCGAGCTCCTCCCACGGCTTGCCCGCTTCGATATCGTCGGCGGAGTAAAAGCGCGAGAAATGGCGTCCGAGGATCTCGGTGCGCGCGTAGCCCTTGATTTTCTCGGCGCCGGCGTTCCAGCTGGTGACCAGGCCGTCGGGGCTGAGCATGAACACGGCGTAGTCGATGACCCCCTCGATCAGCAGGCGAAAGCGCTCCTCGCTCTGGCGCAGCGCCTCCTCGTGCGCCTTGCGCTGGGACAGGTCGCGGGTGATCTTGGAGAAGCCGAGCAGCCGGCCGTTCTCGTCGCGCAGCGCGGTGATCACCACGTTGGCCCAGAACCTCGAGCCGTCCTTGCGCACCCGCCAGCCTTCATCCTCGAAGCGTCCTTCGGCGGTGGCGGCTTTCAGCTCCTCGTCCGGCCAGCCGCGCTCGACCGCATCGCGCGTATAGAAGGTGGAGAAGTGCCGGCCGATGATCTCCTTGGGGGCGTAGCCCTTGATGCGCTCGGCGCCCAGGTTCCAGGTCATGATGTGGCCCTTGGGGTCGAGCACGAACAGCGCATAGTCGAGCGTCTGCTCGACAACCATCTGGTAGAGGCGCGGATCCACGGGGCCGAAGATACCATTGCGGCCCCTTCGGGTACCCTATGGCGCGCATGGATATCGCACAGCGGCAGAAGCCGGCGCCGGGGGAGCTGTTCCTGGACCACGTGTCGCATTTCGTTCCCGACCTCGATGCGGCCGCCGCCGTCCTGCAGGACCTGGGATTCGTCGTTACCGAGACCTCCGCGCAGGTCGCCGGCGGCGAGCCGGTGGGCGCGTCCAACCGCTGCGTGATGCTGGAAGAGGGCTACCTCGAGCTCCTGACCCCCACCCGCGACACTCCGGTCGCGCAGCGGATGCGCGCGCGCATGGCGAAATTCACCGGCGTCCACCTCGCCTGTTTCGGCACGCCCCAGGCCGAAGCCGAGCACGCGCGCCTGGCGGCGCATGGCTTCTCTCCGCAGGAGCTGGTCCGGCTGGAGCGATCGCTGGAGGAAGGCAATGCAGTGCGGTTCAACGTGGTGCGCCCCGAAGCGCAGGCGATGCCCGAGGGCCGCATCCAGTACGTGCAGCAGCTCACGCCCGAGGCGATCTGGACGCGACGCAACCTCGCGCACCGCAACGGCGTGGCGGCGCTTACGGCGCTTTACGTATGCGCGGACGCGGTCGCCTCGAGCGCCGCGCGCTGGGCGCGCTTTACGGGGCTGCTGCCGTTCGCCGCTCCCGAATGGGCGGAGCTCATGGCCACGCGCGGCAGCGTGGTGGTGGCGACGCGAAGCGCGCTCGAGGCGCGCGGCGGCTTCGGTGCAGTTCCTGCCGCCCCCGCGCTCGCCGGCTATGCGCTGCGCTGCCGCAACGCTGCCGCTTTTGCCGCGCGTTGCACCCGTTTCGGCTTGCGCGTTGAAGGCAAAGACAGGCATTACAGCGTCACCCTGCCGCCCGAGCTCGGGGGAACATGGGTCCTTTGGGGTTGAGGTTCTGATTTAGAATTCCCGTTCCTCAGGAGGGGTTCAATGAGCGTTTTTCTCAAGTCAGCCGCCGTCGTGGCGCTCGCGTTCGCAGCGTCCACTGCCTTCGCACAAACCATCAAGATCGGCTTCATCACCAGCTATTCCGGCTTGAACGGCAACCTCGGGCCCTACATGGAGCGCGCGGTGCGCCTGTACATCAAGCAGCATGAGAAGGAGCTGCCCAAGGGCGTGAAGATCGAGCTGATCACGCGCGATGACACCGGGCCCAACCCGGACAAGGCGAAGCAGCTCGCGCAGG
>DATACE010000256.1:0-3994 GCA_036259215.1 Burkholderiales bacterium
GCATGGGCAAGACGCAGCTCCTCCGCCAACAACTCCCATCGAGCGAGCTGCCCGCGGGCGTGCCCGAGGTGCGCGCGCGCTTGCTCCAAGGCGCGCAAATGGCGCTCGCGCGCAAGGAACACGGATTCACCGGTGGAGGACCAGCCGGCGGCCGTCAGGATGGCGCGGCGCAAGGCGTCCAGGTTTTCTCCGGTCTTGGCCGACACGGCGAGCGCCCCGGCGGGAGCACGAAATCCGGGAGCGAGGTCGCTCTTGTTGTACACGTCGATGCGCTGTGCGCCGGCGGGCAGCGCCGGCGGCGGGTCCACCCGGCCGGCTTCGCGCACCATCAGCACCAGGTCGGCACGTTGCAATTCTTGTTGCGTTCGCTCGATGCCCAAGCGCTCGACGGCATCCGAGGCCACCCGCAGCCCGGCCGTGTCGACCAGCACGAGCGGCACGCCATCGATCTGAATGGCTTCGCGCAACGCATCCCGGGTGGTCCCCGGCACGGGCGCGACGATGGCGCGCTCCTCGCCGGCCAGCCGGTTGAGCAGGCTCGATTTGCCGACGTTCGGCCGGCCTGCGAGCACGACGTGGATGCCGCTGCGCAGGAGGCTGCCCTGCCGGCTTTTCGCCAGGACTTCGGCAAGCTGAGCCTCGAGGGCGTCGAGCCGGGCTGCTGCGTCGTCTCGCTGCACGGCATCCACTTCCTCCTCGGGGAAGTCGAGCATCGCTTCGGTGAGCGCCCGCAGCTCGACCAGCCCGCCGGCGAGCGATTCGATCGCCGCCGAGAACTCGCCCGCCAGCGAGCGCAGCGCCGAACGCGCGGCCTCCTGGCTGGAGGCGTCGATGAGGTCGGCCACCGCCTCCGCCTGCGCGAGGTCCAGCTTGCCTTCGAGGAAAGCCCGCCGCGTGAACTCGCCCGGATCGGCTAGCCTCGCGCCGGCGTCCAGGCAGGCGCGCAGCACCGACTGCAGGACGAGCGGGCCGCCATGTCCGTGCAGCTCCAGCACATGCTCGCCGGTGTACGAGCGCGGCGGCGGAAAGTACAGCGCGATGCCACGGTCCTGCGGCTCGCCGCGCGCGTCGCGAAAGGTAGCGAGGGTCGCGCGCCGAGGCGGCGGCAGGCGGCCCAGCACCTGTACGGCGATCTCGGGAACCGCGGCACCGGACAGCCGGATCACCCCGATACCGCCGCGGCCGGGCGGCGTGGCGATCGCGGCGATGGTATCGCGCTCTATCTCATCGCTTGGCATGGGCAGGCTTGTCGCGTTCGAACATGCGCTGGATCTGCCACTGCTGAAGGATCGATAGGATGTTGTTGACCAGCCAGTACAGCACCAGGCCGGCGGGGAAGAAGAAGAAGAAGATGCTGAACACGTACGGCATGTACTTCATCACCTGCGCCTGCACGGGATCGGGCGGCACCGGGTTCATGCGCGTCTGCAGGACCATCGTGACCGCCATGAGGACCGGCAGGACGAAGTACGGGTCGAGCGCGGAAAGGTCCTCGATCCACAGCACGAATGGGGCATGCCGCAGCTCGATCGCGGCCAGCAGCACCCAGTACAGGGCGATGAACACCGGAATCTGCACCAGGATAGGGAAGCAGCCGCCCAGCGGATTGATCTTCTCGGTCTTGTACAGCTCCATCATCGCCTGGTTCATCTTCTGGCGATCGTGGGCATACATCTCCCTTATCTTGGTCAGGCGCGGCGTCACCAGCTTCATCTTCGCCATCGAACGGTAGCTCGCCGCGGACAGCGGGAAAAACACCAGCTTGATGGTGACGGTGAGCAGGATGATCGCCACGCCCCAGTTCCCGGACAGCGCGTGGTACTTGCCGAGCAGCCAGAACAGCGGCCAGGCGATGATCGCAAGAAACCCGTAGTCCACGACCAGATCGAGGCCGGGCGCCGCGGCCTGCAGGCGCTCCTGTTCCTGGGGCCCGGCATACAGCGGGGCTGCGACCCGCGCAGCGGCGCCCGGCGCGACGCTTACGGGAATCATGACGCGCGCGGCGTAGGTGCCGTCCGGCCGCTTCTCGGTCACATAGTCCCGCGGCGCCCCTTTCGGCGGCAGCCAGGCGGACACGAAGTAGTGCTGCACGAAAGCGAGCCAGCCGTTGTCGGCGCGCTGTATGTGGTCGTGCTCTCCCTGGTCAAGGTCCGACGGATGCACTTTCTGGTATTTCTGCTCGTCGGTGTAGATGCCGAAGCCGGTAAAGCTCTGGGCGCCGAAGGTCTCCGCCACCGTGTTGGTGTTGGTCTCGGGCTTGCCGTCGTGCGTCAGCTGGAAATAGGCGTACGCCGAAGCTGCAGCGCTGCCTTCGTTGCGCAGCTCGAGGGCGACGTCGACCACGTAGCTGTTGCGGTGGAAGGTGTATACCTTCTGTACCTGCAAGCCTTCCTTGCCGGCCGCGCTCAGCCGGACTTCCACGCTGTCGCGTCCCGAAGCGAGCTCGCGCTCGCCGGGCTCGGGGCGCCAGAGCGTGCGGTGGTTCGGCCCCCCCTCGCCCGCTAGCCCGCTCTGCGCTTCGTAATGGTGATCGGGCCCCAGGAGCACCAGGTTGGCGTTGGAATCCTTGGAGCCTTTGTGGCGCAAAAGCTCCAGGCGCTTCAGCGTAGCGCCCAGCGTATCGATGTCGGCCACCAGGAGGTCGGTGGTCACGCGTACCGTTTCCCCTTTGGCGGCAGCTGCTGCGGCCGCCGGAACGCTGGCGGCGGGAGCCTTGGATGCGCCCGGGGCAGGCGGCTGCACGGGCGGCGGAACGTCCTGCGCCTGGGGTGCAGGCGCCGACGGCTGCGGCCGGCCGTATTTTTCCCACTCCGTCCAAAGCATCAGCAGCGAGAAGCTGAAAATGAAAAGCAATACGAGGCGTTGCGTGTCCATGCTCTAGGGCACCGGATCGTAGCCGCCGCGGCTCCACGGGCCGCAACGACATACGCGACGCGCGGCGAGCCAGCCGCCGCGCCAGGCGCCGTGGCGCGCCAGGGCCTCGTCGGCATACTCGGAGCAGCTGGGAAAGAAGCGGCAGGTGGCAGGCAGGACCGGCCGCACGAACCACTGGTAGGCGCGCACTGCGGCACGCAAAGCAGAGGCGCTCATGGCTTGCTCAGTTCCTGGAGAAGCTCGCGAAGTCGGGTAATCATGTGGGATGACGCCTTGATTCCAAAGGGCGGACGTACCAGCAAATCTACGGCGCCCAGCGTTTGCTGCTCCAGCCGGAAAGCTTCGCGGATGCAGCGCTTCAGGCGATTGCGCTCGACCGCCCGCGCGGCGTGCCGCTTCGACACCAGAATGCCGAGCCTCGGGCCTCCCGTGTCGCGACGCTCGAAGAAGAAACTGTATCCGGCTCGATGGCGTCGCGCCCCCTGGCGCAGCAAGCGTTCGAATTGCGCTTTTTGCCTGAGCCGGCGGGAAGAATCGAGCCCGAAGCGCTTGCCGCCCGCGGCTACAACCCGAGCCGGCGTCGGCCTTTGGCGCGCCGGTTGCGCAGCACGGCACGGCCGCCGCGGGTGCCGCTTCGCACTAGGAAGCCATGGCGTCGAGCGCGCCGCGTCTTGGAAGGTTGGTAAGTCCGCTTCGTTGCCATCGCCGGGTCCGAAAAAGGGCGGTATTAGAGCGCGCGCGCACTCGCGTTGTCAAATGCACCGCCGATTCTTCCGCGGCGCCAAGTGCTCGATCGCGGCTGTGGATAACCCATGGCAGAGAAGGTAAAATCCCAACTCGTCTAGGCCAACTAAAAGATGCAAAACCTCTGGGAATCCTGCCTGCGCCGGCTCGAGCAGGAGCTCCCCGCGCAGCAGTTCAACACCTGGATCCGGCCGCTCGCGCCGGAATCCGGTGCCGGCAACGACACGCTCGTCCTCGCCGCCCCGAACCGCTTCGTGCTGGAGCTGGTGCGCGAGCGCTTCGCTGCGCGCATCGAGCGCCTGGTGACCGAGGCGTGCGGCCGCGAGACCGGCCTGCGCCTGGTGCTGGCGCGCGGCGCCGAGCCGCTCGCGCGGGC
>DATACE010000257.1:0-2534 GCA_036259215.1 Burkholderiales bacterium
GAGCGCATCGCGATGGAGCGGGTTACCGCGGGTTCCGCCGAGGCCTGGAAGCCCGCTTCGCGCTGACGTCGCTCGCCAGGATCTGCACCACCAGCGCCACGCCGCCGGCGGCCGCGGCCAGGAACAGCAGGATGGCGAGGCCAGGGTAACCGAACAGCGTAAAGCGCGTGGGCACGTCCATCATGAGCGCGGCACCGACGATGAGCGCCGCGAGCACCAGGCCGAGCGAGATGCGGTTGGCTACCTTCTGCATTCCCTCCATGAGGCGCGCTTCGTCGATCGCATCCACCTGTACGCGCAGCGCGTTGTCGGAAAGCAGCTCCAGGATGCGGCCCACGCGTTCTGGAAGGTGCTGCAGGAAGTTCTTCACGTCCACGGCGGTGCCGAACAGCGCGTTCAGCGAGAAGTCGCGCGCCATCTGCTGCTCGGTGATTTCCGCCGCATGGCGGCGCAAGGCGGCGTTGGGGTCGAAATGCGGCGCCAGCGTGCGGCCAATCTCGTCCAGGTTGAGCAGCGTCTTGCCGATCATCGCCAGCTCCGGCGGCAGGCGCACCCCGTTGTCGGCGGCGGCCTTGAGCAGCATGAGCACCGCGCGGCCCAACTGCGGCTCGCGCACCGCGAGCTGCTCGTGCTGCGCGATGATGTCGGCCACGCCGCGCGCGAAGCCGGCCTGATCGGCGTCCTCGCCAAGCTCGGCCACCTGCAGCAGCGTGCGCGTGGCCTCGCCGGCGCGGTTGTCGCTCACCGCCAGCAATAGCTGCAGCAGCCGTTCCTGCAGCGCCGGCGGCACGTGCGCCACCATCCCCAGGTCGATCAGCGCGATGCGGCCATCGGCAATGAACACGTTGCCCGGATGGGGATCCGCATGGAACATGCCGTCGCGCAGCATCTGCTTCAGGTACGCCCGGAACAGCGCATCCGCGAGGCGCTCGCCGTCGAGCTCCAGGCGCGCGAGCGGGCTGAGGGCCGTCACCTTGGTGCCGGCGACCAGCTCCATGGTGAGCACGCGCGAGGTGCTGTAGCCCAAGATCGGCTGCGGCACCAGGATTTCGGGAATCTCGGCGAGATTGCGTGACAGGGCAAGCAGGTTCATCGCTTCCTGGCGGAAATCCAGCTCGCGCAGCAGCGACTTGCGGAACTCCTCGAACAGCAGCTCGACGCCGTAGCGCCGGCCGAACTCGGTGTGCTCGGCGAGCAGCGCCGCCATGTCCCCCATCACCTGAAGATCGTCGAGCACCTGCTCGCGGATGCCCGGGCGCTGCACCTTGATGGCAACCTCGCGGCCGTCGCGCAGCCTGGCCCGGTGCACCTGCGCGATCGAAGCCGCCGCGAGCGGCCGCTCGTCGAGGGCGTCGAAGGCCTTCGACAGGCGCACGCCCAGCTCCTCGGCCAGGATGGCCCGCACCTCGGAGAAGGGGAACGGCTCGCAATGGTCCTGCAGGCGCGCGAGCGCCTGCGCATACGCCGCGGGAACGAAATCCGGACGCGTCGACAGGAGCTGCGCAAGCTTGATGGCCGTGGGCCCCAGGCGCTCGACGTCGGCGGCCAGCGCTTCGGCCTCCGCCGGCGGGGCGCCCGCCGGCGCCGGCTCCCCGGGCAACAGCTCCGACAGCCCCGCCCGCTTCAGCAAGTCGCCGCGCCCGTACTTCCAGAGCAGCAGCGCGAAGTCCGAGTAGCGCTTCAGGTGTTCGGGTTTGAACGAGAGCCCCACCGCCCCGCTCCAGCAATATGCTCGCCGGCGTCGCGCCGGCGCTACACTGCTGCCGTGGAGGCGCTACAAACCATCCCGATCCTGCGCATCTTCGACGAAGCGAAGGCACGCGAGTTCTACGTCGATTACCTCGGCTTTCGTCTGGACTGGGTGCACCGCTTCGAGCCGGGCCTGCCGCTCTATATGCAGGTGTCGCGGGGGGGCTGCCTGCTGCATCTCACCGAGCACCACGGAGACGGCACGCCCGGCAGCGCGGTGTTCGTTCGCATGCGCGGGCTCGAGCCGCTCCACCAGGAGCTCGGCTGCAAGGACTACCGCCACCAGCGCCCCGGCGTGGAAATCGCCCCGTGGAACGCAAAGCTCATGGAGCTGACCGATCCTTTTGGCAACAAGCTGCGCTTCAGCGAGGACCTATGAACATCGAGAAAATCAAGGTGCGCGTCACCGAAACCGGCCAGACGGTTGAAGTCACCGTGCTCAACAAGCGTGCCGATTTCATCGAGATCGTGGTCGGCGAAGGCGTGCACAGCGTGCGCGGCCAGCTGTCGCCGACGCGCAACGGCCTCGCGTACGCCGGCAAGGTCATGGGACGCGAGATCGTCTACGAACGCAGCCGGGAACAGGTGCAGGCGGACCTCGACCGGCTGAACCCGGCGCTGAAAAAGCCCAGGGGCCGCTGATGCGCAGCGCGGTGCTTCTCATGGCGGCGGCGTGTTTCGCCGGTCCCTGCCTCGCCACCCCGCGCATCGAAAGCGTGTCGGTGCGCCCCAACCCGGTGCCCTTCACCACCGGCAAGGTGGGCGATCACCACGTCGCCCACCTT
>DATACE010000258.1:0-10461 GCA_036259215.1 Burkholderiales bacterium
GCGCCACGACGACCAGGAGCACCGCGGTCAGGGTAATCCGATGGATCCACGGCGCCGCCGGGGCGCCTGCGCCCGAGAGCAGCGGCTGCACCTGCGCCGCATCGAGGAGCGAGCGGTCAAGCAGCGCCAGGCCGGGCGCGAACAGCGCGTTGAGCAGCCCGGCGACGGTGCCGGGATCGGTGACGAAGCTGCTGCGCCACACCGCGTTGTATTCCAGGAACAGCCAGCGGACATAGGTCCCGCCGACCGCACCGAGCAGCAGGCTGAGCGCGGCCAGGTGCATCAAGGCCTCGATGCGCGCCAGCACGACCGGCCCGGCCGCTTCCCAGTAGCGCTCGCGGAAGCTGGCCGCGATGCGCTCGGCATGGCGCAGCCGGCTGCCGCCCGGCAGGCGGTTGGCCCAGCGGTTCCAGGCGGACCAAAGGTCCCGCACCAGCAGGCGAACCAGCCCGGCGCGCGGGGTGTGAACCGCGCGCCACGCGAACACCGCGTACGCCGCCAGGTTCCAGGCGATGAGCAGCACGAGCGGGTTGTAGACGACGTGAACGAGGCCGCTGGGTCCGAGGAAGTTCGACAGCGCGCCGGCGAGTGCCGCGACCGCCACCACGGCGCTGAGCGAGGTTTCGGGCAGCAGGCCGATGCGCGCCCAAGCTTTCAGGGAGGCCGGCAGCCGCAGGAAAAGGTAGGCCGAGCGACGCTCGATCATCTCGCGGTCGTCGCGCGCATTGGCCGCCGCCAGTGCCGCCGCCGAGCGCACCTGGGGGGTGAAATAGGCGGGGTCGTGCTCCTCCACCGAACGCACGAGGAGCAGCGTCGCCAGGTTGCGTTCCTGCCAATGCGAGGTGGCCATGGCAGCCGGCAGCATAACCGGCCTGAACTTGCGCTGGCTCAGGTCGAGCGGCGCAGCTGGTGGATGCGGATGTGCTCGATGGCGCGCGCCGGGCTGAGTCCCTTGGGGCACACCTCGGTGCAGTTCATGATCGTGCGGTAATGCCGGAAAAACTGCGTCATGTCGACGACCAGGTCGCGGATCACCGGAAAGCCGGGGAGCGGCGCGAGCGTCACCGGCTCAACGGCGGTTCACACGCCGAAGCTTTCGCCGCAGCCGCAGCTCTGGCGCACGTTCGGGTTGTCGTAGCGCAGGCGCCGGGCGAGGCCTTCCTGCACGAGGTCGATGCGCGTGCCTTGCACGTAAGGCAGGCTCAGCGGATCGATGACGATGCGCACGCCGCCGCTTTCGAACACGGCGTCGTCCTTGCCGATGGCCTGCGCCGGCTCGACGCGGTAGCGAAACCCGGAGCAGCCCGCCGGCGACACCGCCAGGCGCATGGCGAGGGCGCCGGAGCGCGCGGCGAGCTGCGCGGCGAGGTACTTGGCGGCCGACGCGCCGAGGCAAACCGGAGAAGACCCTGGAACCCTGGCGGGAACCGCGCTTTCGGCCAGCTCCACTACCACGTCACCGCCGCTCGACACCGCCTGGCAGGAAAGGCGGGCGCCCGGCTGGTCCACCGAGGCGCGCTCGAGGAGATCCAGCTCGTCTTCGCTGCACGCGTTCAGGCTCGCCGCCCCGTCCCGCACCACCACCCGGCAGGTGGTGCAGGCAAGCTTGCCGCCGCAGTCGTGCGCCACCTCGACGCCGTCGCGCAGCAGCCGCTCGAGCAGCACTTCGCCCTTTTCGAGGGTAACGGTAAGGGCATCCATATAGATAGGACTCGCCGGGTAAGCGGACGTTCCTATTCGGGCTCTGACCCGGATTGGTATTCGGGCTCTGACCCCGATTCGGTTCGCAGGGGGTCGCGGCCCTCGGCGCGGTCGCGGTAGATCGCAGCGCGCACCAGCAGCATGTAGGTGACCGGCGTGGTGATGGTCATGAACGCCGCGATCACCAGCTCGTGGAGCACCGGCCTCGATTCCTGCACGCTGAAAAAGACCATGGATGCGATGAGGACAAGGCCGGTGCCGAGCGTGGTGCCCATGGTCGGCGGGTGTATGCGCTCGTAGAAGGTCTTCAGGGTGAGCAGGCCGAGGGAGCCCAGGAACACGAGCCCCGCGCCCGCAAGCACCAGCAGCGAGACCACCACCTCGGTCATTCGATCACCTCGCCGCGCAGCAGGAACTTGGCGAGCGCCACGGTGGCGACGAAGCCGAGCATGCCGATCACCAGGGCCGCCTCGAAGTACAGCTCGCTGCCGGTGCGTATGCCGGTGATGATCATCAGGATGAGCGCGTTCACGTACAGCGTGTCGAGCGCGAGCACGCGGTCCTGGGCGCGCGGTCCGCGCAGCAGCCGGTAGACGGTGAACACCATGGCGAGCGCAATCAGGACCTGGGACAGCAGCAGGACGGCATTCATTCGAAAATCTCCATGAGGCGGCGCTCGTAGCGCTCTTTGAACCGCTGCAACCACGCCTGCTCGTCGATGAGGTCGAAGACGTGGATGACGAGGATGTGATGGGCGGCATCGAGGCGCGCCCAGCTGGTGCCGGGCGTGGCGGTCAGAATGCACGCCAACACCGCCATCGCCCCGGGATGGCGCACGGCGAGCGGCATGTAAACGAATCCCGCCACGCGCTTGCTTGTGCGCCGGTAGAGCACCAGGCGGGCCACGGCGAGGTTGGAGCGCACGACATCGACCAGCACCAGCCACACCATCTCGACGATCGCCACCCCGCGGCGCACCCGGCCCTCGGGCGCCTGCAGCTTGGCGAGCGCCAGCGCGCCGCCCAGCGCGAGCAGCGCGCCGAGCAGCACCTGGCCCGGGGCCAGGGTGCGGTTGAGCAGCAGCCACATCGCGAGCAGGGACAGCGACAGCAGCGGGTAGGGCAGCCAGCGGCTCATTTTCCGAGCACTCCTTCGATGTAGGCGCGCGGCGCATGCAGCGCCTGCGCGGTGTCCTGCAGGTAGCGCAGCGCCGGGCCGGCCGTCGCGCTGAGCGCGAAGCACAGGCCGAGCAGCACGGCGACCGGCGCCATCTCGATCACGCGCACGCGCGGCACGCTGCGCTGGGTGGCCCAGAAGATGCGCACGCCGGCGCGGCCCATCGCAATCACTGCCGCGAGGCCCGACAGGCTGAGCAGCGCGAGCAGCGCCCAGGCAGCGCCGGGCACCGGGTCGGGCGCAAGCAGCGCGCCGAGCATTGCCACCTTGGCGAGGAAGCCGGGCAGAGGCGGCAGGCCGGCCACCAGCAGCGCGCAGCAGGCGAAGGCGAGGCCGAGCAGCGCCATGCTGGCGGGGATGGCGACGCCCACTTCCTCTTCCGGCCCGCCCTCCTCGTCGGCGCCGAGGAACGCCGCCGCCGTGACCGCGAGGATGTCGGCTCCCGGCTCGCGCGCCCGCTCCACCAGCTCGATCAGCAGGTAAAGCGCGCTCACCCCGAGGGTGGAAACCACGAGGTAGTAGAGCGCCGCCGCGGTGGCCGCGGTGTTGCCGGTGCCAATGACGGCTAGCAGGGTGCCCGAAGACACGAGCAGGCTGTAGCCGGCCAGGCGCGCGAGCCCCTGCGAGGCGAGCACGCCAAGCAGCCCGAACGCGAGCGTGGCCATGCCGCCCCACAGCAGCAGCTCGCCGCCGATGCCGCCGCCGAAGAAAAGCAGCCACAGCCGCAGCACCGCGTACACGCCCACCTTGCTCAGGATGGCGAACAGCGCGGCGGCCGGCGCGCTCGCCGCGGCGTACGTCGTGGGGAGCCAGAACCCGAGCGGCCACATGCCCGCCTTCGCAAGAAACGCCACCCCGAGCACGGCGGCGCCGGCTTCGAGCAGCGCGCGATCCTCGGGGTCGACCTGCGGGATCTTCACCGCGAGATCCGCCATGTTGAGCGTTCCGGTAATGCCGTAGATTAGCGCCGCGCCGATCAGGAACAGCAGCGACGCGGTGAGGTTGATGGCGATGTAATGCAGGCTTGCGCGCACGCGCGCGGTCCCCGAGCCGTGCAGCGTCAAGGCATAGGAGGCGGCGAGCAGCAGCTCGAAGAACACGAACAGGTTGAACAGATCGCCCGTGAGGAAGGCGCCGTTCAGGCCCGTCAGCATGAACTGCAGGAGAGAATGAAAGCGCGGGCCTGCGCGGTGCCAGCGCGCGAGCGAGAACGCGAGCGCGGCGAGCGCGAGCACGGCGGCGAGCAGCAGCATCAGCGCCGACAGGCGATCGGCCACCAGCACGATGCCGAAGGGCGCCGGCCAGTCGCCCAGCGCGTAGACGCGCACCGGCTGCATGTTGGCCGCGTCCAGCAGCGCGATGGCATTCGCCAGGATGAGGAATACCGAGAGAAGCGAAAGCACCGCTTTCAGCCGGTAGCGACGCTCGTCGAACAGCAGCATGAACGCGCCTGCCGCGAGCGGCAGCACCACGGGAACGACGACCAGGTGCTCCTGCCAGTTCACTCTTCGGGCTCGCGGCCGTCGACATGGTCGGTGCCCGTAAGGCCGCGCGCGGCGAGCAGCACGACCAGCAGCAGCGCGGTCATGGCGAAGCTGATGACGATGGCGGTGAGCACCAGCGCCTGGGGCAGGGGGTCGGCGAATAGCTGTGCATCCACCGTGGTACCCGCTGGGGTTATCGGTGCCTTGCCACCCCGGACCCAACCCATGACGAAGATGAACAGATTGATGGCGTAGGAGAGCAGCGACAGCCCGACGATCACCTGGAAGCTGCGCGGGCGCAGCAGCAGCCACACGCCGCTGCCCGCCAGCACGCCGATGCCCAGGGCGAGGATGGCTTCCATTACTTGCGCACCGACTGGTGGGCGAGCGCGATCAGAATGAGACCGGTCGCCCCGACCACCAGTGCGAACACCCCGAGGTCGAAGGCCATGGCGCTGGGCAGGTGCGCATTGCCCACGGCAGCCGTATGCGAGGTGAGGAACGGGTGCGCGAAGAGCCATGCCCCCGCGCCGGTGGCGGCGCTGAGCAGCAGCCCCGCGCCCACCCAGCGCATCGGCCGGATGCGCAGGCGGTCCTCGACCCAGCGCGTGCCGCCGGCCATATATTGCAGGATGACGCCCACGGCGAGCGTGATGCCGGCGACGAAGCCGCCGCCCGGCAGGTTGTGGCCGCGCAGCAGGAGGTAGGCGGCGAGCAGGCCGACTGCCGGGAACATGAGGCGCATGATCACGCCGGGCACCAGCAGGTCCTCGGCCGCGGCGGCGGCGTCCTGGTCCTTCTGCTGGGGCGGCGGCTCGAGGCTTTCGCGCGCCGGGCGAAAGCGCCGCAGCAGCGAATACACCGCAACCGCGACCACGCCGAGCACCGTGATCTCCCCCAGCGTGTCGAAGCCGCGGAAGTCGACGAGGATCACGTTCACCACGTTGGTACCGCCGCCTTCCGGATAGGCGCGCTCGAGAAAAAAGCGCGAGATGGTGTCGGGCAGCGGGCGCGTCATCACGGCATAGGCCAGCGCCGCAAGCCCGCCGCCCGCCGCCGTGGCGAGCGCGATGTCGCGCAGGCGGCGCGGCAGCGCGGCGCGCGCGCCGGCGAGCGTCCAGCGGAACGCAATGCGCTTGGGCAGCCAGCGCAGGCCGAGCAGCAGCAGCACCGTGGTCACGATCTCCACCAGGAGCTGGGTGAGCGCGAGGTCGGGCGCCGACAGCCACACGAAGGTAATGCACACCACCAGGCCCGCGCCGCCGGCGAGGATCAGCGCGGCCAGGCGGTGGAACTTGGCCTGCCAGGCGGCGCCGAGCGCGCAGGCCCCGCCCGCCAGCCAGACGAGCAGAAAGGCGCCATCCACCGGCGTGCCGGCGAGCGGCCCGGCCTCGAGCCCGAGCTGGTAGAGCGGCCAGCCCCCGGCGAGCAAGGCGGCGAGCACTACCCAGCGCAGCTGCGGCTGCAGGCGCCGCGTGCCCAGCAGGCCTTCGAGGGTGCGCGCCCAGCGCCAGGACAGCGTCACCAGCACCGCTTCGAAGATGCGCCGGCCGTCGATCGGCGGCAGCAACGGCGTGCGCTCCACGCCGCGGCCGAGGTGGCGCTGCAGCAGAAGGTAGAGCACCGCGCCGCCGGCGAGGGCCGACAGGCTCATCAGCATCGGCGTGGACAGGCCGTGCCATATCGCGAGGCTGTAGATCGGCGCCTCGGCGCGCAGCATCGAGCGCACTGCGATGTCGAGGATCGGGCCGATCGTGAGCGTGGGCAGGATGCCCACCACCAGGCAGGCGAGCACCAGCAGCTCGATCGGAAAGCGCATCCAGCGCGGCGGCTCCTGCGGCGTGCGCGGCAGGCCCACCGGGTCCGGGCCGAAGAACGCGCCGTGGATGAAGCGCAGCGAGTAGGCGACGCTGAACATGCCCCAGGCCGCGGCCACGAAGGGCAGCGCACGGTTCAGCAGCGGCACGGGCCCGTCGACCTCCAGCGCCGCGGAGAAGAACATCTCCTTGGAAAGAAAGCCGTTCAGCAGCGGCACGCCGGCCATCGCCGCCGCGGCCACCATGGCGAGGGTCGCCGTGATCGGCATATAGCGGCGCAGGCCCGAAAGGCGCCGGATGTCGCGCGTGCCGCTTTCGTGGTCGATGATGCCCGCGGCCATGAACAGCGACGCCTTGAAGGTGGCATGGTTCATGATGTGGAACACCGCCGCGACCAGGGCGAGCCGGCTGTTCAGGCCGAGCAGCACCGTGATCAGGCCCAGGTGGCTGATGGTCGAGTAGGCGAGCAGGCCCTTCAGGTCGTGCTGGAAGATGGCGATGTAGGCCCCCAGCACCAGGGTGACGAGGCCGGCGGTGCCCACGATCCAGATCCACGCGTCGGTGCCGGCCATCGCCGGCCACAGCCGCGCAAGCAGGAATACGCCGAGCTTCACCATCGCCGCCGAATGCAGGTAGGCCGAGACCGGCGTGGGCGCGCTCATCGCCTGCGGCAGCCAGAACTGGAACGGGAACTGGGCGCTCTTGGTGAGCGCGCCTATGGCGACCAGCGCCAGCGCCGGCAGGTACAGGGAGCTTTCAACAATCAATTTCCTTGAATTCAGGATGACGTCCAGGTCGTAGCTGCCGACGATGCGGCCCAGCACCAGGGCGCCGGCGAACAGGCACAGCCCGCCGGCCGAGGTTATCACCAGGGCGTTGCGCGCGCCGTCGCGCGCCGCGGCGTTGTGGTGCCAGTAGCCGATCAGCAGGAAGGAAAACAGGCTGGTGAGCTCCCAGAAGAAGACCAGCTGGATCAGATTGCCCGCCAGCACCACGCCCAGCATCGAGCCCATGAAGGCGAGGAAGAACGAAAAAAAGCGCGGCACCGGGTCTTCCGGCGACATGTAGTAGCGCGCGTAGAGCACCACGAGGAAGCCGATTCCCGTGACCAGCATCGCGAACATCCAGGCAAAGCCGTCCATGCGCAGCGTGAAGTCCAGGCCCGGGATCCATTCCGCCTGCGCGCGCAGCACCTGGCCGTTGGACATCTCCGGGTACACGCTCGCCGCGAGGGCGAGGCCGCCGAGCGCTACCGCCCCCGCAAGCCACGCCTCGGCGTTGCGCGCGTTCGCCGGCAACAGGATGGCGACCAGGCTGCCCAGGAACGGCAGCGCCAGGAGGACGGCGAGGAGCATGATTTTTTATAACATGGGGAATAATGGGGCGGTGCAGTCCCTCGTGATCCCGGTGCTCACCGCCTACGCACCCTTCGACGAGATGGAGCCGGAGGCGCTCGCCTTCCTGGCCGCCCGGCTGCGGCTCGCCTACTACCCCCGCGGCTATCTCTTTGTCGGCCCGGACAGCGGCCCGGTGGACCGGCTGTACATCATCAAGCAGGGCAGCGTGCGCGGCACCGGCGGCAGCGCCGACGTGGTGCTGGGGGCGGGGGAGTGCTTTCCGATGGGCGCGCTGGTCGGGCGCCGCGCCACGGTATACACCTACCGCGCGGATGCCGACAGCTTCTGCTGGGAGCTGCCGGCGGAGGATTTCCACGCGCTGCGCGGGCGCAGCGCGCGCTTCGAGGCGTTCTGCGCCGACCACCTGTCGATCCTGCTCGAGCGCGCCCACCGCGCGCTGCGCGAGGGTGCCGGCCACAGGCTCATCGACAACGCCGGCATGCTTGCGCCGCTGCGCGAGTCGCTGCGGCGCGCCGCCGTGGCCTGCGGCGGCGAGACGCCCGTGGGCGAGGTGCTGCGCACGATGCAGCGCGAGCGCGTCGGCTCGATGGTGGTGGTCGACGAGCACGGCGCGCCGGTGGGCATCTTCACCACCCACGACGTGCTCGGGCGCGTGGCGCTGCCGCAGGCGCCGGCGGACGCGCCGATCATCTCGGTGATGACGCCGTTCCCGGTCACGCTCGAGGAGGAGGCGACGCTCGCAGATGCCGCCATCGCCATGGCGCGCCACGGCATCCGGCACGTCGCGGTGACGCGCGACGGCCGGCTGACCGGGGTCGTCTCGGAGCGCGACCTCTTCGCGCTGCAGCGCGTGGGCGTGGCGCGCACCGCGGAACGGATTCGTTCTTCGCAAAACCTCGAATCGCTGGTCGCCGCGGCGGGCAGCATCCGGGAGCTGGCGCGCCACCTGCTCGCCCACGGCCTCGCCGCCGAGCCGCTCACCGCGCTCATCAGCGCCCTCAACGACGCCCTCACGCAGCGCGTGATCGAGCTGGCGGCGGCGCGGCATGCGCTGGCCGCGGGGTGGTGCTGGATCGCGCTGGGCAGCGAAGGACGCATGGAGCAGACCCTAGTCACCGACCAGGACAACGCCCTCATCTACACGCAGGGCGAGCCGCCGCTCGCATTCGCCGACGAGGTGAACCGCAGCCTGGACGCCTGCGGCTTTCCGCTATGCAAGGGCGACATCATGGCGCGCAACCCGCGCTGGTGCCTCACGCTCGAGCAATGGCGGGGGCAGTTCGACGACTGGATCCGCGAGACCGACGGCGAGGCGTTGCTCAACGCCAGCGTGTTCTTCGATTTCCGGCCACTCGCCGGCGATGCGCGCCTGGCCGGCACGCTGCGCGAGGCAGTGCTGGCGCAGACGCGCGCGAACCGCACTTTCTGCCGCGCCATGGCGCAGACCGCGCTGCGCGCGCGCCCGCCGCTCGGCCTGCTCAAGGACTTCAGCGCCGACGCGCTCGACCTGAAGCTCCTCGGCGCGCGGCCGTTCGCGGACGCGGCGCGTGTTCTGGCGCTGGCGGCCGGCGCGCCGCACACCGGCACCGCCGCCCGGCTGAAGGATGCGGGCGAGCGCACCGCGGCCGACGCCTTCCATTACATCCAGGGCTTGCGCCTCAAGGGCGAGGGCAACATCGTGCGCGTAGCGGAGCTGAACGACATCGAACGGCGGGTGCTGAAAGGCGCGTTCCGCCAGGGCGCTCTGCTGCAGCAGCGGCTGCGCCTGGATTTCGCGTTATGAAATGGTTCCAGCGCACGCCCGTGCAGGCCACGCGCTGGGTGGTGGTGGACTGCGAGACGAGCGGCCTGGACATCGCGCGCGACCGGCTGCTGTCGGTGGGCGCGGTGGCGGTGCGCGAAGGCCGGGTGCAGCTCGCCGACGCCTACGAGGCGCGCGTGCGGCAGGACCGGCCGAGCGCGCCGGAGAACATCGTGATCCACGGCATCGGCGGCGACGCGCAGGTGCTCCAGGGAAAAGAGCTCGACACGGTGGTGCGGGAATTCTCCGCCTACCTCGGCGAGGGCGTGCCGGTCGCCTTCCACGCCGCCTTCGACGCCGGCATCCTGCGCCGCCACGGCTTGAAAGCGCGCGCACAGTGGCTGGACCTCGCCGCCGTCGCGCCGGCGCTTTACCCGGACCTGGGCGGAAGGGACGCGAGCCTCGACCACTGGCTGGCCGCCTTCGGCATTCCGGCGCAGGCGCGCCACGACGCGCTCGGCGACGCCTTCGCCACGGCGCAGCTCCTCCTTATTCTATTGAACGAGGCGCAACGCCAGCGCCTCGACACTGTCGAAGCCTTGATGAAAACGCAGCGCGCCGGCCGCTGGCTGGCACGGCGCTGAAACTTCCACGTTGGAACCGCCCTGATGCTGAAACAACCCGGACCTTCCTTCGACGAGCCGCTCGAGATGCTTGCCGCCTGCCACGAGCGCATCGAGGCGCAGCTCGCCACGCTGGAGCGCCTTGGCCCGCACCTGGAAACGCATGGCTGCGACGCGGAAGCGAAAGCCGCGGCGCAGGCGGTGCTGCGCTATTTCGATACCTCCGGCCGGCTGCACCACCAGGATGAGGACGAGGACCTTTTCCCGCTGCTGCGCCGCCGTGCCGGCGCGGCGGGCCGTCCCGAGGTGGCGGCGGCCATCGAGGAGCTCGGGCGGGAGCACCAGACCATGGAGGCGCAGTGGACGCGGCTGCGCGCGCGCCTGCACGGCATCGCGGCCGGCGAGGCGCGCCTGCCGGCCGAGGACGTGGCGCGCTTTGCCTGGCTGTACCGGCGCCACATGGACCAGGAGGCGACCGCGGTGCTGCCCTTCGCGCGCGAGATCCTGGACGCGGGCGAGCGCGCCATGCTCGGCAGCCGCATGGCGGCGCGGCGCAAGGCG
>DATACE010000259.1:0-5760 GCA_036259215.1 Burkholderiales bacterium
CGTCACCACCACCTGCGGGCGCGACACCGCCAAGGCCGCCAGCGCCGCCTCCCCCGACTCCACCGCCGTCACCGCATACCCCGCCGCCGTCAGCCGCATCGCGATCAGCTGCAGCAAATCCTTGTCGTCGTCGACCAGCAGCACCTTTGCGTTTTCAGCGCTCATGTTCCAAAAGCCTTTTCTAGTATGGAAACACCGTGGGAACTTCTACGTCACTGTCGTTACGCGGCGTCGGCGAGCGCCCGCGCCGAACGGCGCGGCAGCGTGACCCGGAAATGGCCGCCGCCGCCCTCCGGCACCACGTCGATATGCCCGCCGTGGGCCTCGACCAGCTCGCGGGCGATGGCGAGGCCGAGGCCGCTTCCCTTCACCCGGCCGCCGTCGCCTTTGCCGCGGCCGCGCACGAACAGGTTGAAAATCGACTCGCGCTCCTCGGCCGGCACGCCCGGCCCGGAGTCGATGACGTCGATCATCGCCTCGCCCGACTCCACGCGCGCGCGCACCGTGATCGTGCCGCCGGCCGGCGTGAACTTCACCGCGTTGCTGATGAGATTATCGACGATCGAGCGCAGTTTTTCCGGATCGGCTTCCAGCATGGCCGGCTGCGCCTCGATCGCGAGGCGCAAACCCTTGGACTGCGCCGCCAGCTCGTGCGCCGCAGCGGCCTCGGCGACCAGGGCATCGAGCACCACCGGCTTCATCTCGAGCGAGGCGGCGGCGTGCAGCGCACGCTGGTAGTCGAGCAGCTCCTCGATCAGGCGCTGCAGCTTCACGCTATTGTCGCGCATGATGGAGACGACCTGGCGCTGCGCCGGTGCGAGCGGCCCGGCCACCTCGTCGTTGAGCAGCTCGGCGCCTTCGCGCAGCGCGGTGAGCGGGGTCTTCAGCTCGTGCGACACGTGGCGCAGGAAGCGGTTTTTCTGCGTCTCGAACTCGTCCAGCCGCCTTCGCAGCCAGTCCAGGCGCCGGCCGAGGTAGCGCAGATCCTCGGGGCCGCGCACCGCGATCGGCCGGGAGAAGTCGGCGCCGCCGAGCTGACGGATGGCGTTGTCGATCGAAGCGATCGGGCGCGCGATGTAGCGCGTGAGCGCCAGCGCGATGGTGAGCGCGACCGCAGTGCTGAAGATGAGCAGCAGCATCACGCCGCGCTGCGCATCGTCGGCGCTGGCGCGCAGCCGCTCCACTTCGCGGTCGACCACCCGGTTGTTGATGTCGACCACCTCGCGCGCGCTGTCGATGAGGCGATCGACGCGCTCGGTGACCTCGGCCGGGTCCACTTTCGGGCGCGGCACCGCGGTCAGCAGGTCGTACAGCCCCTGCTCCTCGGCCAGCGTGCGGTTCAGCGCCCAGAGCTGCGCATGGTCCAGCGGCAGCTGCGAGATCTCCTCGCCCAGCTGGCGGAAGCTGCGGTGCACGCGCGCATAGCCTTCGAGGATCTCGGCGTCGTGCAGTACCGCCACCTGCTGCGCCAGGCGCTCGATGGTGCCGATGCGGTCCACCAGGGAGCGGCTGGCGCGCGCCGCCTCGGATGCGTTGAAGACCGCGCTACGGCTTTGCCCCGCCAGGCGCTCGGTGTTCCAGGCCGAATAGGCGAGCGCGCCGACCAGCGGCAGCGCCACCAAAGTGAAGCCGGCCAGCAACAGTCCGAGGAAGGAGCGCGGGTAAAAAATCACGGGGCTGAAATAGTTGCACGGGCTTGGACAACATCCAATGTCACGTGTTCACGACAGCGGCATGATCCGTTTGTCGCTCCCGCACGACGGCCGCGCCGCCCAGGAGACGATTGACACCGACCACCGTGCAATGCGACGGCACATCCAGCGTGACCACGGCGTTCGCCCCGACGCTCGCGCCGCGCCCCACGCGCACCGCGCCCAGGATCTTGGCCCCGGCGCCGATGAACACGTTGTCCTCGATGACCGGCGCGCCCGGGTCGGCCGGATGCTTGGTGCCGATGGTCACCTGGTGCATGACGGTGACCCGGCTGCCGAGCACCGCATTGCGGTGGATCACGATGCCGTAAGGATGCGGCATGAGGACCGGCGATCGCAGGCGGCAGGCAATGGTGCAGTTGAGCAGCACTTCCATGACGTCGGACAACCCGGGAACGTTGTGGCGACGGGCAAACTGCAGCAGGCGGGCGGCCAGCGGATTGCCGCCCACCACCGCCTCGGGGTGCCGGCGCTCGACGCGGCACTCCAGCCAGCGCAGCAGCGCGCGCTCGACTTTCGCCGCCGCCGCCGGCAGCGCCTGCGCCTTGTGCACCGTGATGAGCTCCTCGAAGCGATGGCGCAGGCCCTCGGGCGCATCGACCGCGATGCCCACCTGGGCACGCCAGGCCTGGTCGGCATCCACCATGGCAATGCCCGCCGGCGCCAGGTCGCGCTCCACTCGCTCGCGCAGCTGCGTGCTCTCGGGACCGAGGAAGGTGATGCGCGTACGCGCCGGCCGCAACAAATTTTCTACGTACACCCCGAGCCGGGCGGCGAGCGACAGGCTGTCGGGCCATACGGCGCGGTGCAGCGCGCGGCGCAGGCGCGCCAGCTCGGCGCGCACGCCATCCCAGCTGCCGTGCTTGGCCGCCTGCGCGATCAGGCGGATATCGCGCCGCGTGCGCCAGTAGCGGCCGACGCGCTCGATCGCGCCGCGCGGGTCGGCGGCCCACTTGCCGCACAGCCAACGCGCGCGCGCCTCGTCGATCGTGCCGCGCTCCACGGCGTCTAGCAGCCCATAGATGAACAGCGCATCCGGCGCCCCGGGCAGCAGCTCTTCGGCGCGCAGCAGGCGGCGGCCGGCGCGGCAATAGTCCGAGACGATGCGCAGGGCGAGGAAGCTCGGCCGGCCGACATCGTCGCTCCAGGCAAGCAGCATGTGCCAGCACTGCGGCTCGGGCCGCGCGAGCTGGACCAGCGCGAGGTCGAAGTCCTGCGCAAATCGGGCGACCCGCCGCGGCATGCCCGCGAGCGCGTCGCGCGCCACCGCGAGCTCGCCCTCTTCGGCAAGCGGACGAAAGGCCACCGCATCGTCGCGCAGGCGATCGAAAAACGCTTGGGCGACGTAGGCTCGTTCGTCCATCAGGCCGTAAGGATCATGGAAGCGCGGATTTCCTGCAACAGGCATGCCAGGTTACATAGTCTTGATGAATCAAACAGATCATGCCGGCGCGGATTTACGTAACGTCGCCGCGGCGCGACATGACTAGAATCCCGTCCCATGAAAACAGCGCAAGCCGTCTTCGCCGCCTCCCTGTTGGCGCCTGCCGTGGCGCTGGCCTTCGAAACCGTCGACACCTTGCCCTGGCCCTCGAGCGGGCGCTTTCCCGCTTACGGGGTGGAAGCGCGCGGCGCGCCGACCGAGCTTTGGCTGCAGGGCGGCATCATGTACGACGATAACCTGCTGCGCCTTGAGAGCGGCGCGGTCGACGATACGGTGACGCGCTTCGGCGGCGGCTTTCGCCATGCCCAGCGCGTGATCGGGCGCCAGAACCTCGTGGTGGAGGCGCGCGCCGACTATTACATGTTCGACCGGCTGAACGACCTAAACCACCTGGGGTATTCGGCCGCGGCCGACTGGCGCTGGGAGCTGGGCAACAAGCTGTCCGGGTCGCTGCTGCTGGGCCGCGACCGGCGCCTGTCCGACCTGGGCGAGACGCGATCGGCGGTGCGCAGCCTCGTCACCGGCACGCGCCTCACCGGCAGCGCCGCCTACCTGCTCACGCCCAGCGTGCGCCTGCGCGGCGGCCTGGGCGGGGCCATCTCGGAGCGCAACACGCGCGCCGACGCCGAGACGCGCGCGACCAGCGCGATTGCCGCCGTGGACTATGTCAGCCCGCTCGGCAATGCGGTCGGCTTGGAAGTGCGCGCGGCTGATGGCGATGCGCCCGTGGACGAGGAGATCACCGGGATCGCGCTGGTGAACAACGACTTCAAGGAGCGCGAGGTGTCGCTCGTCGCCACCTATGCGCTCGGGCCGCGGCTGCGCGCCGACGGGCGGGTCGGGCGCACCACGCGCGAGTACAGCGAGCTGCCGAGCCGCGACTTCGAGGGCACCACCTGGCGCGTGGGCGGCGAGTGGCTGCCGGGAAACAAGACCAGCATCGCGGTCGCGTTCTTCAAGGAGCCGCGCTCGATCATCGACATCGCCGCGGGCCACGTGGTGGTGAAGGGCTTCACCGTCGGCCCGAGCTGGGCAGCCACCGCCAAGCTGGTGTTCTCGCTGCGGCTGCTGCACGAGGAGCGCGAGTTCCAGGGCGACCCGCGCCTCGCGCTGGGCCTGGTGCCGCTGCGCGACGAAACCATCGACGGCTGGCGCTTCGGCATCGGCTGGGAGCCGCAGCGGCACTGGCAGGTCGGGCTCGCGCTCGACACGGGCAAGCGCGACTCCAACTTCGCGGACCGCGACTACGACTTCACCTCCGTCAGCGCCAACGTGGCCTGGCGCTATTGAGAGCGGCCGTAGGCGTCCTCGAAGCGCACGATGTCGTCCTCGCCCAGATAACTGCCCGACTGCACCTCGATCAGCTCTAAGGGCAGGCGCCCGGGGTTTTCCAGGCGGTGGCGCGTGCCGGGCGGGATGTAGGTGGACTCGTTCTCGGTCAGCAGGAAGCTTTCCTCGCCGCGCACGACGCGGGCGGTGCCGCGCACCACGATCCAATGCTCGGCGCGGTGGTAGTGCATCTGCAGCGACAGCGCCGCGCCCGGCTCCACCACGATGCGCTTCACCTGGAAGCGCTCGCCGCGCTCGAGGCTGTCGTAGGTGCCCCACGGCCGGTGCACCTTGCGATGCGCAAGGCTCTCGCGCCGTCCCTGCGCCTTCAGCTGCGCCGCGAGGCGCCCGACCGCCTGCGCCTGGTCCTTGCGGGCCACCATGACCGCATCGGGCGTCTCGATCACCACCACATCGTCCAGCCCGACGCAGGCCACCATGCGGTGCTGCGCGAGCACCAGCGCGTTGGTGGTATCGGCCAGGTGCACATCACCGCGCGCCACGTTGCCTTCGGTGTCCTTCGGCTGCACTTGCCACAGGGCATCCCAAGCGCCGACGTCAGACCAGCCGGCGTCCATGCGCACCACCACTGCCTCGAGCGGGGCCGGACCGTGCGACAGGCGCTCGAGCACAGCATAGTCGATGGAATCGGCGGGACAGTCGGCGAAGGTTTGCGGGTCGACGCGCAGGAACTCGCCGTCGCGCACGCCCTGGCGATAGGACCGCTCGCAGGCGGCGAGGATGTCCTTGCGGAAGCTGCCGATGGCGTCTATCCATACCGAGGCGCGAACCGCGACGATGCCGGCGTTCCAGAGATAGCTTTTGTCGCGCGCATAAGCTTCGGCCGAGGCGCGGTCGGGCTTTTCGAAGAAAGCCTCGACAAAGCAGGCTTCGGCGTCCCGGCCGACCGGCCGTCCGGCACGCACGTAGCCGTAGCCGGTCTCGGCGGATGACGGCGGCACGCCGAAAATCACCAGGTGCCCCTGGCGCGCCAGGGCCGCGCCGCGCTCCACCGCCCGCTGAAACGCGTCGCCGCGCAAAATGATGTGGTCCGAGGGCATGACCAGCAGCACCGGGTCGTCGGCGGTGACGGCGTGCACCGCGGCGAGCGTCAGCGCGGGCGCGGTGCCGCGGCCCCGCGGCTCGAGCAGGATCGCCTTGGGGCGCGCGCCGATGCGCCTCAACTGGTCGGCCACCATGAATCGGTGCGCCTCGTTGCAGATGACCAGCGGCTCCACCGTGGCGGCGAGCGCGCGGCAGCGCGCGCCCGTTTCC
>DATACE010000260.1:0-2335 GCA_036259215.1 Burkholderiales bacterium
AGCTACCGCATCATCTACGACCCCACCGTGTTCGTGCGCCAGTCCATCGACAGCGTCATCGTGACCTTGCTCGAGGCCGTGGCGCTGGTGGTGCTGGTGGTCATCCTGTTCCTGCAGACCTGGCGCGCTTCCATCATCCCGCTGCTGGCGGTGCCGGTGTCGGTGGTGGGTACCTTCGCGGTGCTGCACCTCCTGGGCTTCTCGATCAACGCGCTGAGCCTGTTCGGCCTGGTGCTCGCCATCGGCATCGTGGTCGACGACGCCATCGTGGTGGTGGAAAACGTAGAGCGCAACATCGAGGCGGGCCTTTCCCCGCGCGAAGCCACCTACCGCGCGATGCGCGAGGTTTCCGGGCCGATCATTGCCATCGCGCTCGTGCTATGCGCGGTGTTCGTGCCGCTCGCCTTCATCAGCGGGCTCTCGGGCCAGTTCTACAAGCAGTTCGCCCTGACCATCGCCATCTCAACGGTGATCTCGGCGATCAACTCGCTGACGCTGTCGCCGGCGCTGGCCGCGCTGCTGCTCAAGCCCCACCGCGGCGAAAAGAACCGTTTCTTCCGCATGTTCAACAAGTACTTCGGCGCCGCGACGGCGGGCTACAGCCGCGGGGTCGGCGGCGTCCTTTCGCGCAAGACCCTGATGATCGGCATCTACGTGGCGTTGCTCGCGCTCACGGGGGTGCTTTTCCGGGCGGTGCCGAGCGGTTTCGTGCCGGAACAGGACAAGCAGTATCTGATCGGCTTCGCGCAGCTTCCCGACGGCGCGACGCTCGACCGCACCGAGGACGTGATGCGGCGCATGGGCGAGATCATGATGCAGCAGCCCGGCGTGCAGAACGCGGTGGGCTTCCCCGGCCTTTCAATCAACGGGTTCACGAACAGCTCGAACGCGGGCATCGTATTCGCGACACTGAAATCCTTCGAAGAGAGACAACATCCGAGTCTGTCCGGCGGCGCCATCGCCGGCCAGCTGAACCAGAAATTCGCCTCGATCCAGGACGCCTTCATCGTCATCTTTCCGCCGCCGCCGGTCCCCGGCCTGGGCACCACCGGCGGCTTCAAGCTGTACCTGGAGGACCGCGCGTCGCTCGGCTACGAGGCGCTCGACAAGGCGACCAAGGCCTTCCTCGCGAAGGCGTACCAGGCGCCTGAACTCGCCGGCCTGTTCTCCACGTACCAGGTTAACGTGCCGCAGCTCTATGCCGACCTCGACCGCACCAAGGCACGCCAGCTCGGCGTGCCCGTAACCGAGGTGTTCGACACGATGCAGATCTACCTCGGCAGCCTCTACGTCAATGACTTCAACAAGTTCGGGCGCACCTACTCGGTGCGCGTGCAGGCCGACGCGCCGTACCGCGCGCGCGCCGAGGACGTGGGGCTGCTCAAGGTGCGCTCGAGCTCGGGTGAGATGGTGCCGCTGTCGGCGCTGATGGACGTGCGCCCGGCGGCGGGGCCGGAGCGCGCCATCCGCTACAACGGTTTCCTTGCGGCCGACATCAGCGGGCGCAGCGCGCCCGGCTATTCGTCGGGCCAGGCGCGGGACGCTATCGAACGCATCGCCGCCGAGACGCTGCCGCCCGGCATCGGCTACGAGTGGACTGAGATCACGTACCAGGAGATCCTCGCCGGCAACTCGGCGATCTGGGTCTACCCGCTCGCCATCCTGCTCGTGTTCCTGGTGCTCGCGGCGCTCTACGAGAGCCTGACACTACCTATCGCGATCATCCTCATCGTGCCGCTCTCACTCGGCGCGGCGCTCGCCGGCCTGTGGCTCACCAACGGCGACAACAACATCTTCACGCAGATCGGCTTCATGGTGCTGGTCGGCCTGGCGGCGAAGAACGCCATCCTGATCGTCGAGTTCGCGCGCGAGCTCGAGTTCGCCGGCCGCACGCCCGTGCAGGCCGCCATCGAGGCCAGCCGCCTGCGGCTGCGGCCGATCGTAATGACCTCCATCGCCTTCATCATGGGCGTAGTGCCGCTTGCCTTCTCGGTAGGCGCAGGCGCCGAGATGCGCCAAGCGATGGGCGTCGCGGTGTTCGCCGGCATGATCGGCGTCACCGCCTTCGGCATCTTCCTCACGCCGGTGTTCTACGTGCTGCTGCGCGCGCTGACCGGCAACCGGCCGCTCAAGCACCACGGCGAGGATCCTTCGCTTGCGGGTGGAGGCGCGCTCAAGCCGGTTCCGATGAAGGACGTCGAATGAAGGCGATCGGAAAACGTGGTCTGTCCCTGATTTTGGTTTTGCTGGCCGGCTGCGCCACCCCGCTGCCGGAGGTCGAGCCGGAGAAGCTGCCGCCGTTGCCGGCGGAGTTCAAGCAGAACTTCACCGTCGC
>DATACE010000261.1:0-4249 GCA_036259215.1 Burkholderiales bacterium
CGGGCGATCGCGGCCCGTTGCTTCTCGCCGCCGGAAAGGACCGGCGGCAGCGCCCACAGGCGGTCGCCGAGCCCGACCCAGCGCAACAGCTCGATCACCTCGCCGCGATAGCTCGCCTCGCTGCGCCCAAGCACCCGCAGCGGCAACGCTACATTGTCGTAAGTGCTCAGATGATCCAGCAAGCGAAAATCCTGAAACACGATGCCGACACGGCGCCGCAGCACCGCCAACGCATCCTGGGTCAACGTCGCCACGTCATGCCCGAACAGACTGATAAGCCCGCGGGTCGGCTTCAACGACATGAACAGTAGCCGCAGCAGCGACGTCTTGCCGGCGCCGGACGGCCCGGTGAGGAACTGGAAGGAGTTGGGCTCGACGCAGAAGGTGAGGTCGCGCAAGACCTCGGGCCCTACTCCGTATCGCAGACCCACATTCTCGAATCGGACCACGCTGTCCTCCCGCGGATCGATTTTCGCGCCGCTGCGATTAAGGACGCTTTAACGATGTTCCTTCCAGCCATGGTTTCCGATCCGTTAACGGACAAACGGTAAGTTCTCATCCATCGAGGCTTCTGCACTCCATTTCGATGCTGATTGTCTGTCCGAGCTGCGCCACGTCGTACGACATCGAGGCGGAAAAGCTGGCGGGCGGCCGCACGGTGCGGTGCGCGCGCTGCCGCACGGTATGGCATGCGGCGCCGTCAGAGCTTGCATCGCTGCTGACTGCGATCGGCGGGGCGGCGGCTGGCGCTGCTGCGACACCGACCCATGCCGAAACGACAAAGTTCTCGCCGGCGACCGGCGCGTCTGGTGAGACTCTGGACAACGCTCTCGTCGCAGCCGGCGCAGCTTACGGCCACGATCACGCATCGGCGGACGCCGCGCCGGCTGCCGACGCGCCGTCGCTGGTCCCCGCGCCTTACGGCGTAATGGCTGCCGATGCGGATGATGTCACCACTGCGGAGCCGGCCGAGGACATCGAAAGCGTGGCGGCGCGGGGGGCGCGCATCGCCCGCGAGCCGCCCCCCCGTCGCGGGCGGCCGTCGCTTCTGCCGGTTGCTATTCTGCTGTTGACGGCGGCCATCGGCAGCATCATCAGCTGGCGCTCACAGATCGTTGCGGTCGCGCCGCAGAGCGCGCCCCTCTATGCGGCGGTCGGGCTGCCGGTCAATTTGCGCGGCCTGGTATTCGAAGGAGTAAAGACATCCGAGCAGACGCACGAAGGCGTGCCGGTGCTGCTGGTCGAAGGCAACATCGTCAATGTGGTGAAGACGAGCGTGCCGGTGCCGCGCCTGCGCTTCGCCGTTCGCAACCCGGCGGGGCTGGAGGTTTATGCCTGGACTGCACGAGCCGACCAGTCCGTTCTAGGACCAGGTGAGGTCCTGCCGTTCCGCAGCCGGCTTGCAACCCCGCCGGCGGACGCGAACGACGTGATGGTCAGATTCTTCCATCGCCGCGACCTGAATGCCCGCCGAACGGACGCGGCCGGCGAGCGCGCCGACTAGAAATCTTTCAGCAGGCGCTCGAGATATTCGAGTTCGAGCTGCGGCCGCAGTGGGTCGGAGAAGCGGCGCCGCAATTCTTCCAGGATGCGGCGCGCCCGCTGCACGTCGATCTCGCCGGGCACCTTGACGGTGACGTCGTCGCCATAGTCGCGCCCGCGCAACGGGCGGCCGAGCGGATCGGTGTCCTGCTGGGCGCGGTGTTGGCCCTGGCGGCCCGGCTGCCCGTTCGGGCCGGGACCGTTCGGGCCCTGCTGCATCTGCTGGGCGAGGCCCTGCGCTCCTCGGCGCATCGACTCGATCGCACGGCCTTGCGCATCGACGGCGCCGTCGGCATCGCCCTCGCCGAGCGCGCCTTCGGCGTCGCGCATCGCCTGCTCGGCCTCGCCGAGCGCCCCTTCCCCCTCCTGGCCCTCCTGCCCGGGCTGGCCGCCTTGGCCGCGGCGGCGCATTTCTTCAAGCAGCTTGCGCAGCTGCTCACGCAACGCCTGCTGGCCCTGGCGGAGGTCTTCCATGCCCTCGCCCTGCTGGCCTTGTTGGCCCTGCTGACCCTGTTGGCCGCGCTGTCCTTGTTGGCCGCGCTGCCCGCGCTGGCGCCGCTGGTCCTGGCCCTGCCGGAACGTGCGGTCGCGCAACTGCTGCTCGCGGCGGATCATATCGCCGAGCTCATCGAGGGCCGACATCATATCGTCGTCCTCGCCTTGCTGGCCTGGCCGCGCCATCTGCAGGTTGTTGAGCATCGACTGGAGCTGCTCGAGCAGCTGCCGCGCCGCATCCTTGGCGCCGGAGCGGGCGAGATCTTCCAGCCGGTTGAGCAGGCTCTGCAGGTCCTGCGGGCGCAGTTCGCGCGTATTGCGGTCGAGCGGGCGGGCAAGCTGCGGATTCTTACGCATCTCCTCGGCGAGCGCCTGCAGGAACTTATCGAGCGCGGCGCGCAACTGGTCCATCAGGCGCTTGATTTCTTCGTCGGTCGCGCCGCGTTCGAGCGCTTGCCGCAACGCCTCCTGCGCCGCTCGCAGCGCCTGTTCGGCATCGGAGATGTTGCCATCTTCGATCGCGACCGCCATCTGCCACAGCCGGTCGACAACGCCGCGCAGATCGTCATCCGTCTTGGCGTTGCCGAGCAGCCAATAGATCGAGCGTAATCCGAGATAAATGCTGGCCTCCGGCGTGAACCGTTCGGGAGCCATGCTCAACGCCTCGATCGCGCGCAGGACTGTGCCGCGCGCTTCGGCGTCGAGCGCCAGCAGCCGGCGCTGCTCGATCAGCGCGCGCGCAAGCGGCTTTGCAAACGGCCGCTGCGGCAGGCGGAATTCGTGCGGCGCGCTGCGGCCTTCGTTGCCGCCTTCGTCGCGTGCAACCAGGGTCATGACTACGTCGAGGCCCGCCCACGGATGCCCGGTCAGATCGCGGGTGGTCTGGCCGACGCCGTTGCGCGTGCGCGACTGCGGCAGGATCAGGGGGAAATTCGGCGCGCTATAAAGCGGACGCGTAGGCTTGTTGTCGGCCGCCGCGGAGCTTTTAGGGGTGAGCAGCGCCTCGCCTTGGGTGACGCCGTAATCGTCTTCGATTTGGTAGTTCAGTTGCAGCGTGCCGCGCGCCTGCGGCTCCGGATCCTTTGCCAGTGCGATCGTAGGCGCGCGGTCGGGAATGGCGGTGAAGCTCCAGGTGACATTGCCGCCGACACCTCGCACGGTCACGGAGCCCGATTGGGTGATGGCGAAACGGCGCTCCTCGCTGCCGGCCGCCGCGCGGCTGGCGCTGGCATCGGCGGCCGCGTCGGTCAGCCCGCGGGCGGCGACATCGAGTTCAATGCCGGTGGCGCGGATCACCAGGACGCTGCCCGCCGGTACGGCTATCGCCTGCGCCTCGCGCACCGGCTCGCCGGCGCGAATGCCAGGCAACAGAACCGGAGGGCGGCCGGTGTAGTTTGGCGGCGTCACCCAGGCGTCAATGCGGAAGTTCGGGCTCGTTACCACCCCGCGCCAATCGAAGGCAGCGGTGATGCGCCGCATTCGCTCACCACCCGCGCCGACGAAAGTCACCACCAGGAGGATCAACACCAGCGCGCGCAGCGCATAAGGATCGCGCGCCGCGAGCCCGGGGCGCGGAACACCGGCCCTGAAATTGTGCGCGGCTGCGGTCGCGCGCGCCACATGCGCCTGCCACAGGGCGAGCGAGCCCTTATCGCCGCTGCCTGCGGCGATGGTGTCGGACATCGCCGTCGCCGGGCGGTGGGCAAGTCCGCTGCCGCGATCAACCCGCTGCAGCGAAAGGCTGCGCGTCGGCAGCGCCAGGCGCACGAGCGGCATCGCGCTCGCTACCAGCGCGACCGCGAATAGAGCCAGTCCGATCACCCGGCCGAGCGGAGGCAGCACGAACCACAGACCGGCCCAGGAGGCGACCAAGAACACGCCGATGGTCATTGCCAAGAGGGAGAATCGCGGCCACAGCCGCTCCCATAGGAGCGCCCACCAGGCGCGCGTCAGCGCACGAGAGAGCAGGGTCTGGGGGAGGTCGGGTCCGGCGAGGGGGCGCGGATCGCTGGTCTGTCCGAGAGGCCGATTGCTCACTTCGTTCTCCAGTCGCCCGATCATACCACGCCACGCAACAGGGCCATAAGCAAACGCCAGGCCAGGCCGTTAAGTTCACATCAACCAGCCCGGAACGCGATCAAGCGCAATCATTGCGTCCACTTCGAGGCGCGGGCGCACCAGCGCCCATTCGCCATCGCGGACAAGCACTTCC
>DATACE010000262.1:0-7279 GCA_036259215.1 Burkholderiales bacterium
CGGCGCGCTGATCGGGCTGCTGGTGGCGGGCTACACGCCGGTGTACGTGGCCGCGGGCGCGACCGCCGCGGTGATCGTGCTGTCGTGGTTCCACCCGCCCACCGCCATCGGCCCGCGCCGCTTCGTCGAGTGCTGCACCGACACCATCACGCAGCTCGTGCCGCTGGTGGGCGCGGTGGCGGCCGCCGGCGTGGTGATCGGCGCCATCGAGATCAGCGCGCTCGCCGGCAAGTTCACGCTGCTCATCAACATGATCGCCGGCGGGCTGCTCATCCCCACGCTGCTCCTGTCGGCGGTGTTCCTCATCCTGCTCGGCATGGGGATGCCCACCCCGGCGGTGTACATCATGGGGGCGGCGCTGCTCGCGCCGGTGCTGCGCGGCGTGTTCGACCTGCCGGAGATGCAGGTGCATCTTTTCATGCTGTACTTCGCCTGCCTGTCGGCCATCACGCCGCCGGTGGCGGTGGCCAACTTCGCCGCCGGCGCCATCGCCGACGTCAATCCCATGGCGCTCGGCCCCTACACCGTCAAGCTCGCCATCGGCGGCTTCATCCTGCCGTTCTATTTCATCTTCAATCCCGGCCTCACCATGGAAGGCGGCCTGCTGTACATACTCGAATGCGCGTTTTTCGCCATCGCGATGGTCACCTTCGCCTCGTTCGCCATGCAGGGCTACCTGGGGTTGCGGCCGATTCCCTGGCCGCTGCGCGCCGTGCTGTTCGCCTGCGCGGTGGGCACCGTATCGCCGCGCTTCGACTTCACCCTTGCGGTGGTGCTGGCGGGCGCGGCGATCCTAGGCTTTGTGTATCTGCGCTGCCGCCCAGCGAAGGTCGACATTCCCGCCTGAAAGGATCACGCCCACCCGCAGCTTCTTCATATCGAGCTTCTTTTGGAGAACTGCACAAGCCGCCAGCGCCCCGGTGGGCTCCACTACGAGCTTCATGCGCTCCCAGAGGAAGAACATCGAGCGCAGCAGCTCCTCGTCGGTCACGGTCAGCATGTCGGAGACGTTGCCCAGCACGAGCGGGAGGGTGATCTTGCCGAGCGAGGTGGTGCGCGCGCCGTCGGCGATGGTGCTGGGTACCTGAATCTCCACCAAGCGCTTTTCCCGGAACGAACGGGTTGCGTCATCGCCCGCCGCCGGCTCCACGCCGATGACCCGGCAATCCGGGAGCAGCCGGCGCGCGGCGACGGCGCAGCCCGACAGCAGCCCGCCGCCGCCGCAGGGCACCAGCAGGACGTCCAGCACGCCCGCATCCTCGATCAGCTCCTTCGCCGCGGTGCCCTGGCCGGCGATGATGTGCGGATGGTCGAAGGGCGGGATGAGCGTCAGGCTTCTTTCCTTCACCAGCTTGGCGGAAACCTCTTCCCGGTTCTCGCCTTTTCCATAGGCCACCACCTCCGCGCCGTAGCCGCGCGTGGCCTCGAGCTTCACCCTCGGGGCGTCCTCGGGCATCACGATGAGCGCCTTGATGCCGAGGATCCTGCCGGCCAGGGCGACCGCCTGGGCATGGTTGCCGGATGAAAAGGCGACCACGCCGCGCTTCCTTTCCTCGGGCCCGAGCTGCGACAGCGCGTTGAACGCGCCGCGGAACTTGAACGCGCCCATGCGCTGCAGGTTTTCGCACTTGAAAAACACCTGCGCGCCGGTCAGCGCGTCGACCGTGGCCGACCTGAGCACCGGGGTGCGGTGCGCCTGCGGCCTGATGCGCTCGTGCGCCGCCGCGATGTCGTCGAAGGAAACCATAAAGGGGTCAGAGCAATTTACCGGAATTGTAGAATGGCCAATGGACTATTCAAGCTACCGAGACCTCAGGATCCGCGCGCTCGAGCCCGGCATCGTCGAGATCCTGATGGGCGAGGAGGGCAAGCTCGCGGTCGCTACGGCCAACGCGCACGCCGAGATGGCGCGCATCTGGCTGGACATCGACAAGGACCCGCAGTGCCGCGTCGCCATCCTGCGCGGCGCCGGCAAGGGCTTCTCCGCCGGCGGCGACCTCGCCATGGTGGAGCAGATGACGCACGACTTCGCCGCGCGCGCGCGCGTGTGGCGCGAGGCGCGCGATCTCGTCTATAACATGATCAACTGCTCGAAGATCATCGTCTCCGCGGTGCACGGGCCGGCCGTGGGCGCCGGGCTGGTGGCGGCGCTGATGGCCGACATCTCCATCGCGGCGAAGAATGCCCGCCTCATCGACGGGCACACGCGCCTGGGCGTGGCCGCCGGCGACCACGCCGCCATCGTCTGGCCGCTGCTGTGCGGCATGGCCAAGGCGAAGTACTACCTGCTCACTTGCGAGCAGATCAGCGGCGAGGAGGCCGAGCGCCTGGGCCTTGTGTCGCTCGCCTGCGAGGAAGCCGAGCTGCAGGCGAAGGCGCTCGAAGTGGCCCGCAAGATCGCCGGCGGTGCGCAGACCGCCATCCGCTGGACCAAGTACTCGCTCAACAACTGGCTGCGCATGGCCGGCCCGTCCTTCGACGCCTCGCTCGCGCTGGAAGTGCTCGGCTTCACCGGTCCCGAGGCAAAGGAGGGCGTTGCCTCGCTGCGCGAGAAGCGCAAGCCCAGCTTTCCTCCCGAGCCGCAGGACTTCTGATGTTCTCCTCGAGGCGTCCGGGCAACCTCGGCGTGCGCGACGGCATGCTCGCGCCGTGCAAGCGCTCGCCCAACTGCGTGTCCTCGCAGGCCAATCCCGCGGATGCGCAGCATTACATCGCGCCGATCCACGGCACCATGGAAGCGGTACGGCGCGCAGTTGAAGCTTTCCCGGGAGCGACCATCATCGAAAAGCGCGAGACTTATCTGTATGCCGAGTTCCGCACCCGGCTCATGCGCTTCGTCGACGACGTGGAGTTCTATTCCGACGGCAAGGTGATCCACGTGCGCTCGTGCTCGCGCCTGGGACGGCGCGACTTCGGCGTGAACCGCGAGCGCGTCGAGGCGCTGCGCCGCAAGATCGAAACGCCTTAGCCGAGCTCGACGAGGACCGGCTGGTGGTCCGAGGCGCGGCTGTCGGCGTCGATGCGCATCGCGCGCAGCCGCGGCACCAGGTCGGGCGTCACGAACACGAAGTCGCAGCAGTAGGGCGCCACCTCCTCCTTGCGCTCGTGCAGCCGAAAGGTGGGCGGATGCGGCTTTCCCGGGTGCAGCGCCTGCCAGGCATCGACCAGGCCGAACTCGCCCAGCGCGCCGTGGAGCGGGTCGCTTGCCGGCAGGTTGAAGTCGCCGCACAGGATGGCGCTCGCCGCGCCGGCGTGCGTGCGGTACGGCCCGGGTTCGTCCACCGTGCGCCGCTCGAGCTTTCCCTCGGCGAGGATTTCGGTCAGGCGGCGCACCTGCGCGGCGCGGTGCGCGCCGGAGTAGTACTCGAGGTGGGTGGTGATGACGCGCAGCGGGCCGAGCGGCGTGTGCAGCCTCGCCTCGAGCGCGATGCGCGGCATGCTGGGCGTGTCCGGCGAGGCGGGCCAGGGCAGCGAATGGCGCAGGACGCGCTGCACCGGCAGGCGCGACAGGATCATGTTGCCAAAGCGCATGCGCATGCCGGTGCGCGACGGGATGTCCACCGCCCAGCCCACCACCGGCTCGTATTCCGGCAGGTCCTTCCACAGCGCGACCGGCTGGTCCTCGCCGTTGCTGCCCGGCAGGTCGGGAAAGTTGGAGGCGATCTCCTGGAAGCAGGCGACCTCGGCGCCTACGGCTTGCGTGTAGGCGGCGATGCGCGCCGGGTCGACTGCGCCGTCGAGGCCGCGGCACCATTGCACGTTCCAGCAGAGCAGCCGCATGCGGCCATCTTAAACGCGGACCCGCCGGTTAAAGGCGAACCAGCAGGATCGGCGGCTGGCGGCGCAGGAGATCGGCGTCCGGCTGCGCCGCGATCTGCTCGGCGTAGCGCACGTTCTTGCGGATTTCGTCGAGGTAGGGGTTTTCGCCGCCGAAGTGGCGGCGCGCAAACTCGTAGCTGCGCGCGAGCTGCAGGTCCAGCCGCTTGATCGCGGCCTGGTAGAACGCCGGGGTCTTCTGCACCAGGTCCTCGCCCGAAGCGAACACCGGCAGCTTCAGCGTCCCGGCGCGCCGGCGCCCGGCGAGGCCGCCGAGCACGAACTCCGGGTACAGCCGGTCGCGGCATTTCTCGAGGTAACAGCGGTCCGACATCTGCGCGATGATGTCGGCGGTGCCCAGCATCTGCCCCACGCGGCGCAGCAGCGTGTCCTCGATGCGGATGGTCTCGGCCGGGCGCTCGTAGCCGGTGTAGTGCACGAGCATCGCGGCGGTCCGGGCGTGCATGTCCTCCATGCCCAGCCCCCGCGCATAGCAGCGCAGGTAGGCCGCGCCGCGGCTCACGTGCGTCAGCGTGTACTCGGCGCCGTAGCGGTGCGTGCGGTCGTTGCGCCGCCGCAAGTAGCCGAAGTCGTGGAACAGCGCGGCCAGGATGCCGACGAGGAAGACCTGCGGCGTAAGCGGCGTGTCGGCGGTGCGCCGCGAGCGCTGGTAGCCGTCGAGCAGGCGCGCCATGGCGAGCGTCACGTCGAGCACGTGCTGCAGGTCATGGTACGCGGTATCGCAGGCGAAGTAGTCCGGATGGCGCCCCTGGTACAGGGCAGTTGCGTCGCCGAAAGCGCGTCTCAGCGGTGCAGCCGGCGCCTGGTCGAACAACTCGCCGAAGAGGCGGACCACTTCGGCCGCCACCGCGCCCGGATCGGTGGTCCGGATGGAGTCGGTGACGTCGTGGTCGTTGCGGCGCAAGGGAAGGTCTTTCGCGCGAATGAGTATAGGGATACGATCCCGGGTCCGATTGGAACTTTTTCACGGTGACGGACCTTCCATTGTCGGAAGACGAAAAGGCGCAGATCGAGCTGCGCCTTCACGCGCTCGAAGTCGAGCACCACGATCTCGATGACATCATCGACCGGCTGGCCATCGACCCGGGCCAGGACCGGCTGCAGCTGCAGCGGCTGAAAAAGCGCAAGCTGCTGCTCAAGGACCAGATCGCCAAGCTGCGCACGCGGCTGATTCCAGACATCATTGCTTGATTGCCCTGATCCAGCGCGTCGCGTGCGCGGGCGTGACGGTCGGCGGCGAGACCGTGGGCGAGATCGGCCCCGGCATCCTCGCCCTGGTCGGCGTGGAGCGCGGCGACGGCGACGAGCAGGCCGTGCGCCTGGCGCAGAAAGTCCTGGCTTACCGCATCTTTGCCGACCCGGCGGGCAGGATGAACCTGTCCCTGCAGGACGTGAAGGGCGAGCTCCTTGCGGTGCCGCAATTCACCCTGGTGGCGGATACAAACAGCGGCTCGCGGCCGAGCTTTTCAAGCGGGGCATCGCCGGAAGCGGGCTTGAAGTACTTCGATGAATTCATTGCTCACGCCAGTAAAAGCGTAACCACGCGCACGGGGCGCTTCGGCGCCCACATGAAGGTCAGCCTCGTGAACGACGGGCCGGTGACTTTCTGGCTGCAGGCGAAGCCCGAGTCTTGAACGACGCCGGGGCGACCACTTCGATCATCTCGAGGTTCTTCGAATGCCGGATCTCGCGGTGGCGGATGTTGGGCGGCTGGTAGAAGCAGGTGCCGGCCTTCATCAGCACGCGCCCCACGCCTTCATACTCGAACAGCGCCCAGCCCTTCAATACGTACACGAACTGGATGCGGCAGTCGTGGCTGTGCCACTCGCCGTGCGGCGCCTTCTCGGGGCGCGCGCGGATGACGTGCGCCACCACCTTGCCGCCGGTCGCGCGCCGGATGCCTAGGTCGCGGTACTCGAAATAGCTGCGCAGTCCGCGGCGCTCGAACTTCGCGTTGTGCAGGTGGGCGACCTGGAAGCGGCGGCTCATGTGCGCAGATTCTAAGGTAAGCTTTGGCGCGCATGTTCGAGCAGTTCATCGGCACCAAGCCCGTCGAAGAGCGCCACCGCATCGATCAGGCGGCGCTCGAGCATTTCCTCGGTTTTCGCATCCGGTCGATGGAGCAGTTCAAAGGCGGGCAGTCGAACCCCACCTACCGCCTCACCGCGGCCGACGGCAAGCGCTATGCGCTCAGGCGCAAGCCGCCGGGCAAGCTGCTGCCCTCGGCGCACGCGGTCGAGCGCGAGTACCGCGTGATCAGCGCGCTGCATCCGCTGGGCTTCCCGGTCGCCCGCCCTCTCGCGTTGTGCGAGGACGAGTCGGTGATCGGCACCGCGTTCTACGTCATGGACTGCGTGGAGGGGCGCGTGCTGTGGGACCAGTCGCTGCCCGGCATGTCGAGGCCGGAGCGCGCCGCCGTGTGGGACGAGCTGAACCGGGTGATCGCGCTATTGCATACGATCGATTTCGAGAAGGCCGGGCTCGCGGGGTTCGGCAAGCCCGGCAATTACATCGAGCGGCAGGTGGCGCGCTGGAGCAAGCAGTACCAGGCCTCCGAGACCGAGCCGATGGAGGCGATGGATAACCTGATCGCCTGGCTGCCGAAGAACATCCCGCCGGAGGCCGCCACCACCGTGGTGCACGGCGACTATCGCCTGGACAACGCCATTTTCCATCCCGCCGAGCCGCGCATCCTCGCGGTGCTCGACTGGGAGCTTTCCACGCTAGGCGATCCGCTCGCCGACTTCGCCTACCACTGCATGAGCTGGCACATCCCGCCAGGGCAGTTCCGCGGGATCGCGGGCCTGGACCTGCAAGACCTCGGCATCCCTTCGGAGAAAGACTACGTGGCGCGATATTGCGCAAGAACCGCACGCAAGGCGATCGACCCCTCGCACTGGGATTTCTACATCGCCTATAACCTTTTTCGCATCGCCGCCATCCTGCAGGGCATCATGAAGCGCGTGGTGGACGGCACCGCCGCCAGCGTGCACGCGCGCGATGCCGGCATGCGCGCGCGGCCCATGGCCGAGCTGGGCTGGCAAATGGTACAAAAGCTTGACGGTCGGAAATCCTCTGGGAGAGCCGCTTGAACTTCGACTACACGCCCAAGGTGCAGGAGCTGCGCCAGAAGCTCGCTGCCTTCATGAAGGCGCATGTCTACCCCAACGAGCCGAAGTGGCAAGCGCACGTGCGCAGCGAGCGGCGCTGGGAGCCGGTGCCGGTGATCGAGGAGCTGAAGGAGAAAGCACGCGCCGAAGGCCTGTGGAACCTGTGGCGGCCCAAGTCGCACGGCGGCACGCTTAGCAACCTCGAATATGCGCCGCTGTGCGAGATCATGGGCCGCGTCCATTGGGCGCCGGAGGTGTTCAACTGCTCGGCGCCGGATACCGGCAACATAGAGACGCTGCTGAAGTACGGCACGCCGCAGCAGGTGAAGCAG
>DATACE010000263.1:0-2355 GCA_036259215.1 Burkholderiales bacterium
GCCGCGGGCGGGACGGTATATGTGAACCTCGAACCATGCAGCCACTACGGCCGCACGCCGCCTTGCGCCGGCGCGCTCATCAACGCGCGGGTCGCGCAGGGCGGCCACCACGCGCGCGACCCGCGCGTTGATGAGCGCGCCGGCGCAAGGCGGCGTGCGGCCGTAGTGGCTGCATGGTTCGAGGTTCACATATACCGTCCCGCCCGCGGCTTTGTCCCCCCCCTCTTGGAGGGCCATGACTTCGGCATGCGGGTCGCCGGCGCGCTCATGCCAGCCTTCCCCGACGATCGTCTGGCCACGGGTGATCACGCAGCCGACGCGCGGATTGGGCGTGGTGGTGTAAAGGCCCTTCTCGGCAAGCGCAAGGGCACGCCGCATCATCGCGTGGTCGAACGCGCTGAACGGGGTCACTTGCGGCGTTTCTTGCCGGCCTTGACTTCCTGCACCGCCTCGCGGAAATCGTCCGGCGTCTCGAAGCTGCGGTACACCGAGGCGAAGCGGATATAGGCGATCTTGTCCAGCTTGGCGAGCTCGCGGATGACAAAATCCCCGACGCGGCTGGTGGGCACCTCGCGCTCGCCGAGGGCGCGCAGGCGCTCGATGATGCGGTCGACGGCCGCCTCGATCTCCTCGGTCTCCACCGGTCGCTTGCGCAGCGCGAGCATCATGCTGCCCATGAGCTTGTCGCGGTCGAAATCGGTGCGGCTGCCGTCCTTCTTGACCAGGCGCGGCATCTTCAGGTCGACGCGCTCGTAGGTCGTGAAGCGCTTCTCGCACTGCACGCACTTCCTGCGGCGGCGGATGGTATTCGCCTCGAGGTTCGCCCGGGTGTCGACCACCTGGGTGTCCTCCGAGCCGCAGAAAGGGCACTTCATGGGTACACGGGGAACCGGGCGCAGAGCGCCTTGACGTCGCCGGCGATGCGCGCAAGGCTCGCCTCGTCCGCCGGTCGCTCGAGCACGTCAGCGATGAGGTGCGCGAGCTGCTCGGCCTCCGGCCGGCCGAAGCCGCGCGTGGTCATCGCCGGGCTGCCGATGCGCACGCCGCTGGTCACCGCCGGCTTCTGCGGATCGTTCGGGATGGCGTTCTTGTTGACCGTGATGTGCGCGCGCCCGAGCGCCGCCTCGGCCTCCCTGCCGGTGATGCCCTTGGACCGCAGGTCGAGCAGGAACATGTGGCTTTCGGTGCGCCCGGAGACGATGCGCAGACCGCGCTGCTCCAGCGTTTGCGCCAGGGTGCGCGCGTTATCCAGCACCAGCTGCTGGTAGTGGCGGAACTGCGGCCTGAGCGCCTCGCCGAGCGCCACGGCCTTCGCCGCGATGACGTGCATCAGCGGGCCGCCCTGCAGGCCGGGGAAGATGGCGCTGTTCACGGCCTTTTCCTGCTCGGGCTTGCCGAAGATCAGGCCGCCGCGCGGCCCGCGCAGCGTCTTGTGCGTGGTGGTGGTGACGAAGTCGGCAATGCCGATGGGCGACGGATACAGGCCGACGGCGATCAGCCCGGCATAGTGGGCAATGTCGGCCATGAGCAGCGCGCCCACCTTGTCGGCGATGGCGCGAAAGCGCTGCCAGTCGATGGCCAGCGAATAGGCCGAGGCGCCGGTCACGATGAGCTTCGGCTTCTCGGCCAGCGCAATTTTCTCCGCCGCTTCGTAGTCGATCTCCTCGCGCGCGTTCAGGCCGTAGGACACGATGCGGTACAGCTTGCCCGAAAGGTTCACCGGCGAGCCGTGCGTGAGGTGGCCGCCGTGCGCAAGCGACATGCCCAGGATCGTGTCGCCGGGCCTGAGCACCGCGGTGTACACCGCCTGGTTCGCCTGCGAGCCCGAATGCGGCTGCACGTTGGCCCATGGTGCGCCGAACAGCTTTTTCGCGCGCTCGATGGCAATCGCCTCGGCCATGTCGACGTACTCGCAGCCGCCGTAATAGCGCTTGCCCGGATAGCCCTCGGCATACTTGTTGGTGAGCTGGCTGCCCTGCGCGATCAGCACCGGCCGGCTGACGTAGTTCTCCGAGGCGATGAGCTCGACGTGATCTTCCTGGCGCTGGTTTTCCAGCCGGATGGCGTTCCAGAGCTCGGGATCGGACTGCGCTAGGATGTCGGGAGAGAGCATGTCGGGCCGCTTGAGAGCGGCAGATTCTACCGTCAATGGATCGCGAAAAGACCAAGCAGGCCGCCGAGCAGGTGTTCCGCGACATGGCCGGCGCGATGACCGCCGGGATGATCTATGTGGGCACGCGCACGGGGCTTTTCCGCGCCATGCAGGGCAAGGGCCCCATGCGCCTGGAAGACGTGACCGCCGCCCCCGGCTTGCAGGCGCGCTACGTGGAAGAGTGGCTCAAGGGCATGGCGAGC
>DATACE010000264.1:0-13233 GCA_036259215.1 Burkholderiales bacterium
GGGCGGGGGGCGCCGAGCGCGTCGAACACCACGGCACCCGGGTCGCCGGAGGCCTGGGCGATCACCGGCACGGCGTTACGGGCGCCCCAGGCGACGAGCTGCTCGCGCGCGGCCGCGCGGAACGTGTCGCCGGCGGCGAGCACCACGTTGCGGCCCTGAGTCTGCAGCCACTTTGCGAGCTTGCCGATGGAGGTGGTCTTGCCCGAGCCGTTGACACCGGCGATCATGATGACGAAGGGCTTCGCCGCGCGCACATCGAGGCTGCGCTCGAGCGGCGCGAGCAGCTCGGCGATCGCGTCCTTGAGCGCCTGCTTGAGCGCTTCGGCGTCCTGCACCTTCTTCTCGCGCAGCGCCTCCATCAGATCGTGCGTCGCCCGCACGCCGCAATCGGCCTGCAGGAGCGCCGTTTCGAGCTCCTCGTAGAGCGACTCGTCGACTTTGCGCCGGTTGAAGAGCTCCGCGACCGGCGTATTGAAAACTTCGCGTGTGCGCGCAAGGCCTGCCTTGAGGCGCGCAGCCCATGAGAGCGCTACCATCGTTGCGTGAATTCTACCAATGGGAAGAGGACCGGAAGGGCGGGGCAAGTGCGCATCATCGGCGGCGAGCACCGCGGCCGCCGCATTTTCGTACCTGGCGGCGCGAGCCTGCGTCCCACGCCCGACCGCGTGCGCGAGACGCTTTTCAACTGGCTCGGCCAGACGCTCGAAGGGCGGCGCTGCCTCGACCACTTCGCCGGCAGCGGCGCGCTCGGGTTCGAGGCCGCCTCGCGCGGCGCGGCGCGTGTGGTCATGGTGGAAAAGGACCGCATGGTCGTCGAGGCGCTGCGCAGGACGCGGGAACTCATCCGCGCCCGTCAGGTAGACATCGTCCTCGGCGACGCGTTCGACTACCTCGCGAAAACCTCGGAGCGCTTCGACGTGGTTTTCCTCGACCCACCGTTCAGGCAGAATGCGCTCGAGCGGCTGATCGGGCTCCTCCCCGAGCGGCTCGCGCCCGGCGCGCGCGTCTATGTCGAATCGCCCCAGCCGCTTGAGCCGGGCGAGCCCTGGCGCGAGCTCAAGCGCTCGCGCGCGGGACAGGTGAGCTACCAGCTTCTGGAAACGAAGGCGACAGCAGAATGATCAAGGCCATCTACCCCGGCACGTTCGACCCGCTCACGCGCGGCCACGAGGAGCTGGTGCGGCGCGCGAGCAAGCTGTTCGGCGCGCTGGTCCTGGGCATCGCCGAGAGCACCGCCAAGCGCACCTATTTCTCCTTGCCCGAGCGCGTCGACATGGCGCGGGAGGTGCTCGGCGACCTGAAGAACCTCCAGATCGTCGGCTTCAGCGGACTGCTGATCGACTTCGTGAGGAAGCACGATGCGCGCGTGGTGCTGCGCGGCCTGCGCGCGGTATCGGACTTCGAGTACGAGTTCCAGCTAGCCGGCATGAACCGCAACCTGTACCCGGAGATGGAGACTATCTTCCTCACGCCGTCGGAGCAGCACATGTTCATCTCTGCAACGCTGGTGCGCGAGATTGCTACGCTGGGGGGCGACGTCTCCAAGTTCGTCCACCCGGCGGTAGAAAAGCGCCTGAAAGCCAAGGTTAGCGCTGGCAAGTAGGACAGAAATACGTGGAACGCTGACCTTGCGTCATCTTGCGGATGAGCGTGCCGCAGCGGCGGCATTTCTGCCCGGCACGGTCGTACACCCAGTAGCGCTGCTGGAAATACCCGGCATTGCCATCGGCACCGACGAAGTCGCGCAGGCTCGAGCCGCCGGCGCGGATCGCCGCCTGCAGCGTCCGCTTGATCTGCTTCGCCAGCTTCTCGCACTGCGCCCGCGACAGCCGGTTGGCGGGCCGCCGCGGATGGATGCCGGCGCGAAACAGACTTTCGTTGGCGTAGATGTTGCCCACGCCCACGATGCGCCGCCCGTCCATGAGGAACTGCTTGATCGGCGCCCGGTGCGGGCGCGTGAGCTCATGCAGCCGCGCCGGATGCAGCGCACGCGACAGCGGCTCGACTCCGAGGTGCACCAGCAGCGGGTGGCGTTCGATGTCCGCCGAGGTCCACAGCACTGCCCCGAAGCGGCGCGGGTCGCGCAGCCGCAGCATGCGGTCGCCGAGCACGAGATCGAAATGATCGTGCTTTTGCGGCGGCGTATCCGGCGGCAGCACGCGCAGGCTGCCGGACATGCCCAGGTGCACGATGAGATGGCCATCGCCGCAGTCGAGCAGCAGGTACTTGCCGCGGCGGCGCACCGCGGCGATGCGCCGCCCGGGCAGCGTCAGCACTTCCTTGGGTACCGGCCAGCGCAGCCGCGGCTCGCGAACGGCGACCGCCGAGATGACTCGGCCGGCGAGGCGCGGCGCGATGCCGCGCCGCGTGACCTCCACTTCGGGGAGCTCGGGCATGCGCAAAGGTTGCTTGTGCGGGGCACCAAATATACCTAAGATCGGTCGAAATCCAGATGCAGATCACCCTACAACTCCTCATCGCCGCCGCGGCATTCTCGCTGGCGGCGCCGGGCGCCCTGGCGCAGCCCAAGCAAATTCCGTCGGCCGAGCTGAGCGAGCCGATGCTCTACGAATTCCTGCTCGGCGAAATTGCCCTGCAGCGCGGCGACACCGCGCTCGCCGCCCAGACGTTTCTCGACCTCGCCAAGCGCACGCGCGATGCGCGCGTGGCGCGGCGCGCGGTCGAGATCGCCAACCAGGCGCGCATGCCGGAGCTTGCGCTCGAGGCGGCCAAGGCCTGGCATGACATCGAGCCGGCGTCCTCGCATGCACTCCAGGTCGTGGCGGCGGTGCTGATCGCGGACAAGAAAGTCGAGGAGGCGCTCCCCTACCTCGAGAAGCTGCTCGCCTCGAGCGGCGTGAACCTCGAGAACGGCTTTATGCAGCTCAACCGCCTGCTGGCGGGCAATCCCGACAAGGCCGCCAACCTGCGGGTCGTGCGCAAGCTTGCCGCGCGCCATCCGCAGCTCGCGCAGGCGCATTTCGCCCTCGCCCAGGCGGCCGCCGCCGCCGGCGACGACAGCGCCGCGCTCGAGTCCATCCGGCGCGCCGCGGCGTTGCGCCCCGAGTGGGAGCTCGCCGCGCTGCTGGAAGCGCAGATCGTGCAAAAGCGCTCCCCCGCCATGGCGGCCAAGGTGCTCGGCGACTTCGTCCAGAAAAACCCCGAGTCGCGCGAAGCGCGGCTCAACTATGCGCGCGCGCTCGTGCTCGACCGGCGACTGCCGGAGGCGCGCGCCCAGTTCGAGGCGGTGCTCGCCGCCAATCCGGGCAACCCCGAAGTGATCTACACGGTCGGCCTGCTCGCCTTCCAGCTGAAGGACTACGCGGTCGCCGAGGAGAACATGAAGCGCCTGCTCGGCATGAAATACCGGGACGCGAACGCGGTGCGCTACCTCCTCGGGCAGATCTCGGAAGACCAGAAGCGCTGGCCGCAGGCGATCGACTGGTACGACGACATCGAGGAAGGCGAGCACGTGCTGCCCGCGCGCATGCGCATGGCCAATGCCCTCGCCAAGCAGGGCAAGCTAGACCAGGCGCGCGCCTTCCTGCGCAAGGTGGCCGACGAGCATCCGGGGGAGCAGGCGCAGCTCACGGTGGCCGAGGCCCAGCTGCTGCGCGAGGCGCAGCGCCACCAAGACGCGTTTCAGCTGCTTTCAGAGGCGCTGCAGAAGGATCCCGAGCAGCCGGAGCTGCTGTACGACGTGGCGTTGACCGCCGAGAAGCTCGAGCGCTTCGACGTGCTGGAAGCGAACCTGCGCAAGCTGATGCAGGTGCGTCCGGACCATGCGCATGCGTACAACGCGCTCGGCTATTCCTTTGCCGAACGCAACACGCGCCTGCCCGAAGCGCGCAAGCTGATCGAGCGCGCGCTCGAAATCGCGCCGGAGGACCACTTCATCATCGACAGCCTCGGCTGGGTGCTCTACCGCCAGGGCGACCTGAAAGGTGCGGCCGAGCAGCTGAGGCGCGCCTACAGCGGGCGGCCGGATGCCGAGATCGGCGCGCACCTGGGCGAGGTGCTGTGGGTCATGGGGGAGCGCGATGAGGCCGAGCGCGTGTGGCAGGAGTCGCTCAAGGCAAGCCCCGAGAACGAGACGCTGCAAAAAACGATCAAGCGCCTGAAGCGGTAATGCGCTTTCTGCTGCTGCCGGTGCTGCTCCTCGCCGGGGCGTGCGCGCAGCTGGAGACCCGGGTCCCGCAGGACGTGCGGTTTGATGTTGCGGGCCGCCTGGCGGTGCGCTACGGCAACGAGGCCTTCAGCGGCAACCTCGCCTGGCGGCACGCGGGCGGCTCCGACGAGCTGCTCATCACCTCGTCGCTGGGCGCGGGCATCGCGCGGCTCGTGCGCGAAGGCGAACACATCGTCCTCACCACCGCCGAGCCGAAGGAATATCGCGGCACGGACGCCGAGGCCCTGACCGAGGAGGTGCTGGGTTTTCGCGTGCCGGTCGCCGGGCTGGCCGATTGGGTGCGCGGCCGGGCCGGCGACCACGCCAGCCAGGTGCAGCGGGGCGCCGACGGCCGGCTCATGTCGCTGGAGCAGGACGGCTGGAAAGTCGAATATCTGGATTATCAGGGCGAGCTGCCCTCGCGCCTGCGCCTCACCTATCCGGGCATCGAGCTGCGCCTTGCGATCTCGCAATGGAAATGAAGTGGTATCCCGCGCCGGCCAAGCTCAACCTGTTCCTGCACGTGCTGGGCCGGCGGGCCGACGGCTATCACGAGCTGCAGACCGCCTTTCGCCTTATCGACCGCGTCGACCGGGTGGGCATCCTGCCCACCGAAGACGGCGAGATCCGCTTCGCAGGCGAATTCGGAGAGGACAACCTGGTGGTGCGCGCCGCGCGCCTCCTAAGGGGGCAAGCCCGAGCGCGGCGCGGGGCGGCGCTCGCGCTCGAGAAGGCGATTCCTATCGGCGGCGGACTGGGCGGGGGCTCCTCCGATGCGGCCACTGTGCTGATGGTCCTGAACCGCGCATGGCAACTGAACCTCGAGCGCCCGGCGCTTTTGGACATCGCGACGCAGCTGGGGGCCGACGTACCGCTGTTCGTCTATGGCCGCAACGCCCTTGGCGAAGGCATCGGCGAGCAGCTCACCGCGCTGGACCTGCCGCCGGCCTGGTACCTGGTGCTCGATCCCCAAGTCTCGGTTTCCACGAAGGAAATCTTCGCCGCCGCGTTGACACAGGGGTCGAAACGACTCAAAATACCGCCCTTTTTCTCGGGACAGGGACGCAACGACTTGGAGGCCGCGGTCGCGGCGAAGCATCCCGAGGTGGACGCGCACCTGAGGTGGCTGAAGCAGCGATGCCCGCAGGCGCGCATGACAGGATCCGGGGCGTGCGTCTTCGCGGAATTCGAGTCGGAAACCGAAGCGCGCGCGCTGCACGCGCAGCTACCCAGGGACATGAGGGGGTTCGTGGCGCGGGGGCTGGACAGGCACCCGCTCTGCGGCTGGAACGATTGACCTGGATTCGGGGCGGGAATTCTTCGCCCCAAACAACTACTGGGGAGTCGCCAAGCTGGTTAAGGCACCGGATTTTGATTCCGGCATACGAGGGTTCGAATCCTTCCTCCCCAGCCATTACCACGTGAGCGCGATGAACCAAGCGAGTAACGGGTGAACGCGATGAACCACGCGAGCAGCGCGGCGGCGCTCGAGCGGTTGATGGTGTTCACCGGCAACGCCAACCCGCGCCTCGCGCAGGAGGTGGCGCGGCACCTCAACCTGTCGCTGGGCCGGGCCATCGTCGGGAAATTTTCCGACGGCGAGGTCATGGTCGAGCTGCTGGAGAACGTGCGCGGCAAGGACGTGTTCGTGCTCCAGTCGACCTGCGCGCCGACCAACGACAACCTGATGGAGCTGCTGGTGATGGTCGATGCGCTGAAGCGCTCGTCGGCCGCCCGCGTGACCGCCGCCATTCCGTATTTCGGCTACGCGCGCCAGGACCGCAGGCCGCGCTCGGCGCGCGTGGCGATCAGCGCCAAGGTGGTCGCGAACATGCTGGCGTCGGTGGGCGTCGCTCGCGTGCTTACGATGGATCTGCACGCCGACCAGATCCAGGGATTTTTCGACATCCCGGTCGACAATATCTACGCCGCGCCGGTGTTGCTCGGCGATGTCTGGAAGCAGCGTTACGAGGACCTGATCGTGGTTTCGCCCGACGTTGGCGGGGTGGTGCGGGCGAGGGCCCTGGCGAAGCGCCTGGAGTCCGACCTGGCGATCATCGACAAGCGCCGCCCCAAGGCGAACGTCACCGAGGTGATGAACGTGATCGGGGAGGTGAAGGACCGCACCTGCGTGATCATGGACGACATGGTCGACACGGCGGGTACGCTGGTAAAGGCCGCGCAGGTGCTAAAGGAAGAAGGCGCCACCAAGGTAGTGGCGTACTGCACGCACGCCGTGCTGTCGGGGCCGGCGGTCGAGCGCATCGCCAAGTCGGACCTCGACGAGCTGGTGGTCACCGACACCATCCCGCTGCGCGAGGAGGCGAAAAGCTGCAGCAAGATCCGCAGCCTGTCGGTCGCCGGCCTGATCGCCGAGACCATCCTGCGCATCTACACCGAAGAATCGGTAAGTTCGCTGTTCATAGAATGATTTTTTCTGGGGTATTGAAATGAAATTCGAAATCAGCGCGCACAAGCGCGAAGCTCACGGAACCGGCGCGAGCCGCCGCCTGCGCCGCATGGGCAAGGTGCCCGGCATCGTCTACGGCGGTGCAGAGGGCCCGATCAACATCCAGCTGGACCACAAGGACCTGTTCCAGAGATTGAGGAACGAGAAGTTCCACGCCTCGATCCTGACCCTCGATGTGGCGGGCGCAAAGCAGCAGGTGCTGCTGCGCGCGGTCAACATGCACCCGTTCAAGCTGGTGGTGCAGCACGTCGACTTCCAGCGGGTATCGAAGGACAAGAAGATCCACATGGCGGTGCCGCTGCACTTCGTGAACGCGGAGAAGTCGCCCGGCGTTAAGGAGCAGGGCGGCATTGCGAGCCACGTGCTGAACGAGCTGGACATCACCTGCTTCCCGGACGACCTTCCGGAATTCATCGAGGTCGACCTGGGCAGCCTGTCGGTGGGCAATTCGATCCACGTGCGGGACCTCGCGCTGCCCAAGGGCGTCGAGCCGGTGCTGCACCGGAACGAAAACCCGGTGGTCGCCACCGTAACCATTCCGGCGCTCATCACGGAGGAAGAGGAAGCCGCGCAGGCCGCCGCCGTGGCGCCGACGGAAGTGCCGACGACCGAGCAGGCTGCGCCTGCCGCCGAAGCGCCTGCCGAGGGCGACAAGGCCAAGGCCGCCGACAAGGGCGAGAAGAAAGAGAAGAAGTAACCCTTGATCCGACTAGTGGTCGGCCTGGGCAATCCGGGCAAGGAGTACGAGCGCACGCGGCACAACGCCGGCTTCTGGCTGGTCGAGCGCTTCGCCTCCTCCGGCGGCATTGCCCTGCGCAAGGACGCCAAGTTCCAGGCGCTGGTCGGCCGGCACGAGGCGAGCGGCGCCTGGCTGCTGCTGCCGCAGGGCTATATGAACGCGAGCGGGCGCGCGGTGCAGATGCTTGCCGGTTTTTTCAAGATCAAGCCCGAGGAGATCCTGGTAGCTCACGACGAGCTGGACTTTCCGCCCGGCACGGCCAAGATGAAACAGGGCGGCGGCATCGCCGGCCACAACGGCTTGCGCGACATCTCGCAGCGGCTCGCCAGCCACGACTACTGGCGCCTGCGCATCGGCGTAGGCAAGCCACCCGCGGGCAGCGAGGGGGCCGACTACGTGCTGCAGAAGCCTGCGGCCGACGAGCGTGTCGCCATCGACGCTGCCATCGACAAGGCGCTCGGCGTCCTGCCGCAATGCCTGTCGGGCGATATGCAAGGCGCGATGAACAAGCTGCACACGGAGGAAAGGCCCGCGCCCAAAAAAGCGCCGGAGAAAGAAGAGCCCGAAAAAGTGCAACCTGAGAAGAAGGGGCTGTTCGGCGGCCTGCTCGGCCGCAAGAAATGAAGTGCGGCATCGTCGGACTGCCGAACGTCGGCAAATCCACCCTGTTCAATGCGCTCACCAAGGCGGGGATTGCGGCCGAGAACTACCCGTTCTGCACGATCGAGCCCAACGTCGGCATCGTGGAGGTGCCCGACCCGAGGCTCGGCAAGCTGGTCGGCATCGCGCAGCCTCAGAAGGTCATCCCCGCGGTGGTGGAGTTCGTGGACATCGCCGGCCTGGTGGCGGGCGCGTCCAAGGGCGAAGGCCTGGGCAACAAGTTCCTCGCCAACATTCGCGAGACCGATGCCATCGCGCACGTGGTGCGCTGCTTCGAAGACCCTAACGTAGTCCATGTTGCCGGCCGGGTGGATCCGGTGTCGGATATCGAGACGATCAACACCGAGCTGGCGCTCGCGGATCTCGACGCGGTGGAACGGCAGATTTCCAGAAACGCGAAAGTCGCGCAAACCGGCGGCGACAAGGAGGCGCAGCGCCTCGTTTCCGCGCTTCACAAGGTGAGGCAGGTGCTGGACGCCGGGCGGCCGGCGCGCACCGCGGACCTGTCGAAAGAGGAGCGCGCGGTGCTCAAGCCGCTGTTCCTGCTCACCATGAAGCCGACGATGTACGTAGCCAACGTCGCCGAGCGTGGCTCGGAGGGGCTGCTGAAAAACGTGCAGGACTACGCCGTGAAGGAAGGCGCGCCGGTCGTTCCGATCAGCGCCGCGATCGAGTCGCAGATCGTCGACATGGCGGACGAGGACAAAAGGCTGTTCCTCGAGGACATGGGCATGGCCGAGCCGGGATTGAACCGGGTGATCCGGGCGGCGTACGCTTTGCTCGGCCTGCAGACCTACTTCACCGTAGGGCCGAAGGAAGTGCGCGCCTGGACAGTGCCTGCGGGCGCCACCGCGCCGCAGGCCGCGGGCGTGATCCATACCGATTTCGAGCGCGGCTTCATCCGCGCCGAGGTGGCGTCGTACGAGGATTTCGTGGCGCACGGCGGCGAGCAGGGCGCCAAGGAGGCGGGCAAGCTGCGCCTCGAAGGCAAGGACTACACCGTGCGCGACGGCGACGTGATCCACTTCCGCTTCAACGTGTGAGCGTCGAGCTCGGCGCCGCCGCGCGCGACGACCTGCCGCAGCTGGTCGCGCTGCTGGGCATGCTGTTCTCGCAGGAAGCAGAGTTCGCCCCGGACGATGCGAAGCAAACACGCGCGCTGGCGAAGATCCTGTCCGACGAGACGGTCGGGCGCGTCTATGTGGCCCGCGAGGGCAGCCGGATCGTCGCCATGGCCTCGCTGCTCTACTCCATCAGCACGGCGCAGGGCGGCCTTGCCGCCTCGTTCGAGGACCTCATCGTCTTGCCGGACCGGCGCGGCCGCGGCATCGCGTCAGCGCTTCTGCGGCACGTCATCGGGGAGGCGAGGAAGCAGGGGGTGCTGCGGCTGACGCTGCTCACCGATTCGCAGAACCAGCGCGCCCAGGCGCTCTACGCCAAATCCGGATTTCGGCCTTCCGGTATGCTTGCGATGCGTTTGCATCTCACAGGGGAGAAAACATGAGAAAGACAGTGATAGTGTCGCTACTCGGGCTGTGCGCCGCCCTGCCGGCCGCGGCGCAGCAGAAGAAATCCGATCCGATGGTGGATCGCGGCCGCTATCTCATCCGGATCACCGGCTGCAATGACTGTCATACGCCTAACTACCCGCAGACCGGCGGCAAGGTGCCGGAGAAGGAATGGCTCACCGGCGACGTGCTGGGCTGGCGCGGGCCGTGGGGCACCACCTACCCGGTCAACCTGCGCCTTTACATGCAGGACATGACCGAGGACCAGTGGGTGAAAAAGGCGAAGGCGCTCATGACGCGTCCGCCCATGCCGTGGTTCAACGTGCGCGACATGACGACGCGGGACCTGCGCGCGATGTACCGCTATATCCGCCACCTGGGGCCCGCCGGCAAGCCGGCGCCTGCCTACGTGCCGCCGGACAAGACGCCGGCGCCGCCGTTCGTGCAGTTTCCCTAGGCGCGCTCGGCGAAAATCTTTCCCAGCGTCAGGCGAAAGGGCAACAGCTCGGCGCCTTCCAGCAGGCCGCGCTGCGCCATCTCGCGGTGCAGCCGCTTCAGGTGATAGTGGGGCACCGAGGCGTACAGGTGGTGCTCGATGTGGTAGTTGACGTGGTGCGGGAAGATCAGCCACTCGAGCCAGGCCGGGCCGGTGTTGGTGCGCGCCGCGGTGAGCGGGGAGGAGAAATCGGTCGTCGCTCCGTGCTCCGCGACGGCGCGCAGCCGCAGGATGGCCTGCACTACCGTGACCAGCGGCAGGATCCACAACACGAGGTACTGCACGAGGTAGCCGTTCCAGGCGAAGAGGATCAGCAGGGCGAGGTGGAAAGCGATCACCGCGTTGCGGTCGCGCCTCGCCTCGGTGCGCAGCTTTTCCGATGTATCGTCGAGCGGGCGCATCGCCACCTGGGTGGCGGTATTCAGCGCCGGCGCTCCGCCGAGGAAGTAGGCGTAGGTCTTCCATGCGGTGAGGCCCGACAGGTCCTTCAGCAGCTTTTTCACCAGGTACGCGCGCCCGCGCGGGTAGCCCCCATGCAGCGCGGTGTCGGGATCGAGCTCGCCGTAGAGGTTGTTGTGGTGCAGCCGGTGGATGACGCGGTAGGTGCACATCGACAGGCCCTGCACGCTGGCGCAGAAGCGCCCGACCGCGTCGTTGAGCCAGCGGCGCTCGTAGAGAAGATAGTGCGCAGCCTCGTGCGCGATGACGAACAGCGCGTGCTGCCGGGTGCCGATCACCACCACCGAGAAGAGCGCGGCGAGCGGATTGGGCCAGAAGTAAAGGGCAAACGCGATCGCCGCCGCAATCACCGCAAAGTCGTGCACGACGGCAGCGCTCGCTCGCCAGGCCGAGCGCCGCGTGAGCTGCTGGACGACCTCGCGCGGCAGCGCCCGGCGAAAGTCGTCCTTGAATTCCTCGCCATTCACTACTGGTCGATGCCGCCGAGCAGGATGTACTTCACCTCCAGGTATTCATCCAGGCCGTACTTCGAGCCTTCCCGGCCCAGGCCGGACTGCTTTACGCCGCCGAACGGCGCCACCTCGGTGGAGATGATGCCGACGTTGGCGCCGACGATGCCGGTTTCCATCGCCTCGGCCACCCGGAAGATGCGGCCGACGTCGCGGCTGTAGAAGTAGCCCGACAGCCCGAACTCGCTGGCGTTGGCGAGGCCGATGACTTCCTGCTCGGTCTTGAAGCGGATGAGCGGCGCGACCGGCCCGAACGTCTCCTCGTGCGACACCAGCATCTGCGGCGTCACGCCGGTCAGGACGGTGGGCTGGAAGAACAGGCCGCCGCGCGGCTCGCGTTTGCCGCCCAGCAGCACCTTCGCGCCCTTGGCGAGCGCGTCGGCGACGTGGGTCTCCACCTTCTTCATTCCCTGCTCGTCGATGAGCGGCCCGATGATCACGCCCGGCTCGTTGCCGGGGCCTACCTTGAAGCTCTTCACCTTCTCGGCGAGCATGGCGGCGAATTTGTCGTAGACACCGTCCTGCACGTAGATGCGGTTGGCGCACACGCAGGTCTGGCCGGCGTTGCGGTACTTGGAAGCAAGGGCGCCTTCCACGGCGGCGTCCAGGTCCGCATCGTCGAACACGATGAACGGCGCGTTGCCGCCAAGCTCGAGCGACAGCTTCTTGATCGTATCGGCCGACTGGCGCATGAGGATGCGCCCCACCTCGGTGGAGCCGGTGAACGAGAGCTTGCGCACTTTGGGATTGGCGCACAGCTCGGCGCCGATGGTGGGCGCATCGCCGGTGATGATGTTGAGCACGCCCTTCGGCAGGCCGGCGCGCTCGGCAAGCTCCGCCATGGCGAGCGCGGAGAACGGCGTCTGCTCGGCGGGCTTGAGCACCACCGTGCAGCCGGCGGCCAGCGCCGGCCCGGCCTTGCGCGTGATCATCGCGTTGGGAAAGTTCCAGGGCGTGATCATGGCGGACACGCCGATGGGCTGCTTGATTACCAGAATGCGCTTGTCGGCCTGGTGCGTAGGAATCACCTCGCCGTAGGCGCGCTTGCCCTCTTCGGCGAACCACTCGATGAAGGAGGCGCCGTAGGCGATTTCGCCGCGCGCCTCGGCGAGGGGCTTGCCTTGCTCGGCGGTCAGGATCTGCGCCAGGTCGTCCTGCGCCGCCATCATCAGGTCGAACCACTTGCGCAGGATCGCGGCGCGCTCCTTGGCGGTCCTGGCGCGCCATGCCGGCCACGCGCGCTCGGCGGCGTCGATGGCGCGGCGCGTCTCCTCGACGCCCAGGTCGGGCACCGAGCCGAGGATCGCTCCGGTGGCGGGATTGTCGACCGCGAACGTCCTCTTGCCGCCGACCCATTGGCCGTCGATGTAGCACTGCTCGCGGAAAAGTTTCGGGTCCTTCAGGGAAATGCCGGCGAGACCGGCTTGCGCGGGTGCATTCATGAAGTGCCTCCTGGAGCGGCAATTTTACGCCCGGCGCGGTGTACAGTAGCGGTTCCTGGGAGGAGGCAAAAAGCATGATCACCTTTGTCGTCAATGAAAGAGAGGCGTTCTCGGAGCAGCCGGGAGATACCCCTTTGCTGTGGGTGATCCGCGACGAGCTGGGTCTGACCGGCACCAAGTTCGGCTGCGGCGTGGCGCAGTGCGGGGCGTGCACCGTGCACGTGAACGGACAGCCGGTACGCTCCTGCAGCACGCCGGTGTCCGCGGTGGCCGGCAAGAAAGTCACTACCATCGAAGGCCTGTCTCCGGCGGGGGATCACCCGCTGCAGAAGGCCTGGATCGCCGAGCAGGTGCCGCAATGCGGGTATTGCCAGTCCGGCCAGATCATGCAGGCCGCAGCGCTGCTCGCGAAGAACAAGCAGCCGACGCGCCCGCAGATCGTGCAGCACATGAACGGCAACATCTGCCGTTGCGGAACGTACAACCGCATCGTCAGCGCGATCCAGCGCGCGGCGAAGGAGGCGTAGCCATGATCGACCTCCAAAGCCTGGAGCTGCTCGAGTTCAAGGTCAGCCGGCGCGCCTTCCTTGGCGGGGGTGCCGGCCTCACATTCGCTTTCACCCTGGGACTGGGTGTGTCTCGCGAGGCGAGCGCTCAGGCGCCCGGCGGCGCCCAGGTGCTCAATGCCTACGTCTCCATTGCGCCCGACGGCACCCCCGCCAAGGAAGGCGCGCCGGCTGACCTTGAACTCGAGCAGCTCGAGGCTTTGGAGGTCGATCATG
>DATACE010000265.1:0-6371 GCA_036259215.1 Burkholderiales bacterium
CTGGCCAAGGAGGCCGCGGTCGAATGGCAGGCGAAGACGCCCGGCCGGCCGCGCTTCGTGGCGGGCGTGCTCGGTCCCACGAACAAGACCGCCTCGATCTCCCCGGACGTCAACGATCCGGGATTTCGCGCGGTCAGCTTCGACGAGCTGGTCGCGGCGTACAGCGAGGCGGCGGAGGCTTTGCTCGAAGGCGGCGTCGACCTGCTGCTGGTCGAGACGGTGTTCGACACGCTGAACGCCAAGGCGGCGCTGGTGGCGCTGGAGAACAGCTTCGAGGCCCGTGGCGTACGCCGTCCTGTGCTCATCTCGGGCACCATCACCGACGCCTCCGGGCGCACGCTGTCGGGCCAGACCGCAGAGGCGTTCTACAACTCGGTGCGCCACGCGCGCCCGCTCGCCATAGGCCTCAACTGCGCGCTCGGCGCGATGGAGCTGCGGCCCTACGTGCAAGAGCTGGCGCAGCTCGCGGAATCGCGCGTCTCCTGCCATCCCAACGCCGGGCTACCCAACGCCTTCGGCGAGTACGAAGACACGCCCGAGGCCATGGCGCGCGAGATCGGCGACTGGGCGCGCAGCGGCTGGCTCAATCTGGCCGGCGGCTGCTGCGGCACCACGCCCGAGCACATCCGGGCCATGGCCGAGGCGCTGGGTGGAGTAGCGCCGCGCCGGCCGGCCGCGCGGCCGCCCGCCCTGCGGCTTGCCGGCCTGGAGCCGCTCAACATCGACGACCAGTCGCTGTTCGTCAATGTTGGCGAGCGCACCAACGTCACTGGCTCAAAGGCGTTCGCCCGGCTGGTGCTGGCCGGCGACTACGCCGGCGCGCTCGCGGTCGCGCGCCAGCAGGTGGAGAACGGCGCGCAGGTGATCGACGTCAACATGGACGAGGCGATGCTCGATTCGGAAAAGGCGATGAGCACTTTCCTCAGCCTGGTGGCCGCCGAGCCGGACATCGCGCGCGTGCCCGTCATGATCGACAGCTCGAAGTGGAGCGTGATCGAGGCCGGGCTGAAATGCGTCCAGGGCAAGCCCATCGTCAACTCCATCTCCATGAAGGAAGGCGAGCGGGAGTTCCTGCGCCAGGCACGCCTGGCGCGCAAGTACGGCGCCGCGGTGGTGGTCATGGCGTTCGACGAGAAAGGCCAGGCCGACACCCTCGAGCGGCGCATCGAGGTGTGCGGGCGCGCCTACCGCCTGCTCACCGGAGAAGCCGGCCTGGCCGCCGAAGACATCGTATTCGACCCCAATATCTTCGCCATCGGCACCGGCCTCGAGGAGCACGCCCGCTACGGCATCGACTTCATCGAGGCGGTGCGGTGGATCCGGAGCACGCTTGCCGGGGCGCGGGTGTCCGGCGGCGTGTCCAACCTGTCGTTTTCGTTTCGCGGCAACGACCCGGTGCGCGAAGCGATGCATACCGCTTTCCTGTACCACGCCATCCGTGCCGGCCTGTCGATGGGCATCGTCAACGCCGGCCAGCTCGGCGTGTACGAGAAGCTCGACCCGCAGCTGCGCGAGCTGGTCGAAGACGTCATCTTCAGCCGCCGGCCGGATGCCACCGAGCGGCTGGTGGAAGCGGCGGGCCGCTTCAAGGCAGGAAACAGGGAGGCGGCCAAGGACGAGGCGTGGCGCGCGGGGACGGTGGAAGAGCGCCTCGCGCATGCGCTGGTCAATGGCATATCGGCCCATGTGCTCGCCGATACCGAGGAGGCGCGCTTGAAGTTCGCCCGTCCCATCCAGGTGATCGAAGGCCCGCTGATGGATGGCATGAACGTGGTCGGCGAGCTGTTCGGCGCCGGCAAGATGTTTCTGCCGCAGGTGGTCAAGTCGGCGCGCGTCATGAAGCAGGCGGTCGCGCACCTCGTGCCGTACATCGAGGAGGAGAAGGCGAGAAGCGGACAGACTGCGCGCGCGAAGGGGCGGGTGGTGATTGCTACCGTCAAGGGCGACGTGCACGACATCGGCAAGAACATCGTCGCGGTCGTGCTCCAGTGCAACAACTACGAAGTGCTGAACCTCGGCGTGATGGTCGCGGCGCAGACGATCCTGGAGACCGCGGTGCGCGAAGGGGCCGACGCGATCGGCCTGTCCGGCCTGATCACCCCGTCGCTCGAGGAGATGACCCACGTGGCTCGCGAGATGCAGCGTGCCGGCATGAACCTGCCGCTGCTCATCGGCGGCGCTACCACTTCCCGCGCGCATACCGCCGTCAAGATCGCGCCCCACTATTCGGGCCCCGTGGTCTACGTGCCGGACGCCTCGCGCAGCGTGCCCGTGGTGCAGTCCCTGCTTTCAGACGCGCGCGAGGCATTCCTCGCGCAGGTCAGCGCCGACTACGAGAAGATCCGCGCCCAGCACGGCGCGAAGAAAGGTCCCGGGCCGCTGCACCCGATCGCGCGGGCGCGGGCGCTCGGCCATGCGACCGACTGGGCGGCTTATGTTCCTCCCCGGCCGCTCCAGGCCGGCCTGGTGACGCTGCGCGACTATCCCCTCGCCAAGCTCGTCGAGTACATCGACTGGACGCCTTTCTTCCAGGCCTGGGAGCTCTCCGGAGCGTATCCGAAGATTCTCGACGATGCGGTGGTTGGCGAAGCGGCGCGAAAGCTGCTCGGCGAAGCGCAGGAATTCCTCTCGCGCATCGTGCGTGAGCGCTGGGTGACGGCGAACGGCGTATTCGCCCTGTATCCGGCGGCACAGGTGCGGCATGACGATATCGAGATTTACGGCGACGAGGCGCGGCGCAAGCCGCTGATGACCTGGCATAACCTGCGGCAGCAGAATCACAAGCCCACGGGCCGGGCAAACCTGTGCCTGGCCGATTTCGTGGCGCCCAAGGCGAGCGGCGTTGCGGACTGGGTCGGCGCTTTCGCCGTAAGCGCCGGCGGCTTCGAGGCGCGCGTGGCGGCGTTCGAGGCTGCCCACGACGACTACGCCGCGATCATGCTCAAAGTGCTTGCCGACCGCCTCGCCGAGGCCTTCGCCGAGCATCTGCACGAGCGCGTGCGCCGGGAATTCTGGGGTTATGCCGCGCACGAGCGCCTGTCCAAAGAGCAGCTGATCGCCGAGGCTTACCGCGGCATCCGTCCGGCGCCCGGCTATCCCGCCTGTCCGGACCATACGGCGAAAGCCGGCCTCTTCCGGCTCCTCGACGCGCAGCGCAACGCCGGCATGCAGCTCACCGAGTCCTACGCCATGCTGCCCGCCTCGTCGGTGTCCGGCTTCTACCTTTCGCACCCCCAAGCGAGCTACTTTGCCGTGGGCAAGATCGGACGCGATCAGCTCGAGGACTACGCCGGGCGCAGCGGCGTAAGCGTCGAGCAGGCGGAAAAATGGCTGGCACCTAACCTATAATCCGGGCATGGGAAAAGGCGACAAGCGCACGCGGCGCGGCAAGATCTACAAGGGCAGCTACGGCAAGAAGCGTCCGGGCCGCCCGGGCAAGAAGACGAAGAAGCCGGCCTGAAGGTTTTTCTCGCCTCGGGCGCCATCCTCGCGGCGCTCGCCGTCGCGCTGGGGGCCTTTGGCGCGCACGCGCTCAAGGCGCGGCTGCCGGCCGAGATGCTGGCCGTCTGGCAGACGGCCGTGCAGTACCACGCCTGGCACGCGCTCGGCCTGCTGGCGCTGGGTGTGATGGCCTATCACTTGGACAGCAGCTGGCTGAAGGCGGCCGGATGGCTGCTGCTCGCCGGCATCGCCCTTTTCTCCGGAAGCCTCTACGCGCTGGCGCTTGGCGCGCCGCGGGGGCTGGGCATGGCGACGCCGCTCGGCGGCCTTTCCTTCATCCTCGGCTGGCTGGCCGCTGCGCTTGCGTTCATCTCCGCCAGAACGCCGGCGTGAACACGACGAATACGGTAATCAGCTCCAAGCGGCCAAGCAGCATGGCGGCGGTGCAGATCCACGTCTGGAAATTGTTGAACAGCGCGTACGTTCCGGCCGGCCCGACGAACCCCAGTCCCGGCCCCAGGTTGTTGATGCACGCCGAAGCTGCCGAGAACGCGGTTAGGAAGTCCACCCCGGTGGCCACGAGCAGCATGGTGATTGCGGTCAGCGTCACGCCGTAAACCAGCATGTAGGCCATCACGGCGAAGATGATGTGGCTTTCCACGACCTGGCCGCCGAGCTTCACCGGCATGAGCGCGCGCGGGTGCACCATGCGCCGCAGCTCCCGAAACGCCGTCTGGAACAGAACCAGCGCACGCATCATCTTGATGCCGCCGCCGGCCGAGAGCGAGCAGGTGCAAAACGCGCAGAGCAGCACCATGAACAGCGGCGCGAACAGCGGCCAGGCGTTGTAATCGGCCGTGGTGAAGCCGGTGGTGGTCGCCGCCGACACGACGTTGAACGCGGCGTAGCGCAAGGCCACGGCGAACTCCTCATAGGCGCCGTGCAGGAACAGGAACCCGCTGACCAGCAGTACGCTCACGCCGACCACCGCTAGGAAGGCGCGCATTTCCGGGTCGCTCAGGTAGGGCCCGAGCGTCAGGCGCCGCAGGGCGATGAAATGCGTGCCGAAATTGATCCCGGCCACGAGCATGAACGCGATCGCCACGCCCTCCACCGCCTGCGACTGGAAATGCGCGAAGCTCGCATCGTGGCTGGAAAACCCGCCGAGGCTGACGGTGGAAAATGCATGGATCAGCGCATCGGCGGGCGGCATGCCGGCAGCGTAGTAGCCGATCACGCAAAGCGCGGTAAGCAGGACGTACACCAGCCAGAGGCCCTTGGCCGTTTGCGCAATGCGCGGCGTAAGCTGCTTCTCCTTCATCGGGCCGGGCGTCTCGGCGCGCAGGATCTGGCGCCCGCCGATGCCCAGCAGCGGCAGGATCGCGACCGCCAGCACGATGACGCCCATGCCCCCGAACCATTGCAGGAGCGAGCGCCAGACATGCAGCGACGTAGGCAGCGCATCCAGCGAGGACAGCACGGTGGCGCCGGTGGCGGTCAATCCGGACATGGCCTCGAAATACGCGTCCGTGAAGCTCAGGCCCTTGACATAGCCCAGCAGCGGCAGCGTGGCAAACGCCGGCAGCACGGTCCAGACCAGCACGACGAATACGAAGCCGTCGCGCGTCTGCAGCTCGGACTTGGCGCGTCGCGTCAGCACCCACAGCAGGGCGCCCGACAGGCCGGTGAAGAACAGCGCCTCGGCATGCACCAGCTCGGCACGGTCGCCCAGCACCAGCGACATGCCGAGCGGCAGCACCATCGACGCGGCAAAAATCAGCAGCACCACGGCGAGCAGGTTCACCACCACCGCAATGCGAATCATTCGGCGCCCTGCGTCAAAGGAACCCGGGGCTTACCTGGAACAGCTTCTCCACCTTCGGCAGGGTCTTCTTGTCGGCGACGAACACGATGACGTGGTCGTCGGGGCGGATCACGGTATCGTGGTGGGCCATCATCACTTCGGAACCGCGCACCACGGCGCCGATGGTGGTGCCGGGCGGCAGCTTGATCTCGTCCACCCGGCGGTCGGCCACCTTGCAGGACTCGCGGTCGCCGTGCACCACGGCCTCGAGCGCCTCGGCCGCCCCGCGCCGCAGGCTGTGCACCGCCACCACGTCGCCGCGGCGCACATGCGCGAGCAGGGTGCCGATGGTGGCCTGGGCCGGCGAGATGGCGATGTCGATCTGCCCCGACTGCAGGAGGTCGACATAGGCGCGCCGGTTGATCAGCGATACCACGCGCCGCGCGCCCATGCGCTTGGCGAGCAGCGAGCTCATGATGTTGTTCTCGTCGTCGTTGGTCACCGCGACGAAAAGGTCCATCTCGCCGATGTTCTCGTCCTCCAGGAGCTCCTCGTCGGTGGTATCGCCGTTGAGCACCAGCGCCCCCCCGAGGCGCGCCGCCAGCAGCTCGCAGCGCCGCTTGTTGTGCTCGATGACGCGCACGGAGTAATGGTCTTCCAGCGCGTGGGCGAGGCGCAAGCCGATGTTGCCGCCGCCGGCGATCATCACGCGCTTGACCGGGCGGTCCATGCGCCTCAGCTCGCGCATCACCTCGCGGATGTGGCCGGAGGCGGCCAGGCAGAACACCTCGTCGCCCGCCTCGATGACCGTGTCGCCGTCCGGCACGATCGAGCGGTCGCCGCGGAAAATGGCCACGATGCGCGTATCGATCTTCGGCATGTGCTTGCGCATGTCCTTGAGCTGCTGGCCCACCAGCGGCCCGCCGCCATAGGCGCGCACCGCGACCAGGCTCACCTTGCCGTGCGCAAAGTCGAGCACTTGCAGCGCCTCTGGGAACTCCACCAGCTTGACGATATAGTCGGTGAGGATCTGCTCGGGGCAGATCGAAAGGTCGACGTCGAACCCGTCCTCGCCGAGCACCTTGTCGTTACCCAGGTAATCCGCCGCTCGGATCCGCGCGATGCG
>DATACE010000266.1:0-10762 GCA_036259215.1 Burkholderiales bacterium
GCGCGCCTTCAACGACCGCCTCGAGGCCGAGCGCGATCTGTCGACGCTGCAGGCGCGCGCCGATATCCAGGCCGCGGCGCTTTATCGCCCGGACGGCTCGCTGTTCGCGGCGTACCGGCGCGTCCCGGATGAGGCGCTGCCGGCGCGCGCCGAGCCCGCGGGCTACCGCATTGCGGACGAGCGCCTGGGCCTGTTCCACCCGGTCGTGGAAAAAGGCGACGCCATCGGCACGGTTTACATCCTGGCGCGCTACGGCGTGCAAGAGCGGCTGCTCGCCTACCTGGGGATCACCACCATGGTGCTGGCGGGCGCGCTGGCCGCCGCGCTGCTGATCTCGGCGTGGCTGCAGCGCGCGGTGACCGCGCCGATCCTGGAAGTGGCGGACGCGGCTCGCGCGGTGGTCGAGCGGCGGGACTACACCGGCCGCGCCGGCAAGAGCACCGAGGACGAAGTCGGGGTGCTCGCCGACGCGTTCAACAGCATGCTGAAGGAAGTGCAGACGCGCGAGGAGGCGCTGCGCCTGGCGGACCGACGCAAGGACGAGTTCCTCGCCACGCTGGCGCACGAGCTGCGCAATCCGCTCGCGCCGATCCGCAACGCGCTGTACCTGATGCGCGCCGCGGGCGACGCCTCCGGCTCCACGGCGGAGGCGCGCGCGCTGATCGAGCGGCAGCTCACGCAGATGGTGCGCCTGGTCGACGACCTGCTGGACGTGTCGCGCATCACCACCGGCAAGCTCGCGCTGCGCCGCGAGCGCGTCGAGCTGCGCGCCGTGGCGCAGAACGCGCTGGAAGCGGTGGAGTCCATGATCCACGCCCGCGGGCACGCGCTGCACGTGCAGCTGCCGCCGCCGGGCGTGTACGTGAACGTCGATCCCACGCGCCTCGCGCAGGTGTTCCTCAACCTGCTCAACAACGCCGCGAAATTCACCGACCCGGGCGGGCGCATCGACTTCACCGTGGCCCTCGAAGGCGCCGAGCTCGTTGCGCGCGTGCGCGACAACGGCATCGGCATCGCCCCGGAGGTGCGCGAGGAGATATTCGACATGTTCGCGCAGGCCGACCGCTCCCTCGAGCGCAGCACCATGGGCCTGGGCGTGGGCCTGTCGCTCGCGCGGCGCCTGGTGGAGCTGCACGGCGGCAAGATCGAGGCGCACAGCCGCGGCGTAGGGCAGGGCGCCGAGTTCACGGTGCGCATTCCGATGCAGCCGGGCGAGACCCGCGTTTCAGCCGCGCACAAGCATCGCGGCACGAACGCCGGCGCCGGCAGCCGGCGCATCCTGCTCGCCGACGACAACCAGGACTTCGCGGTAAGCCTGGCGCTGGTGCTGCGCAGCATGGGCAACGAGGTGCGCGTCGAGCACGACGGCGCGGCGGCGTTCGCCGCCGCCGGCGAATTCCAGCCGCAGATCGCGTTCCTCGACATCGGCTTGCCCAAGCTGAACGGCTTCGACCTGGCGCGGCGGCTGCGCGGGCTCCCCGCCACCGCCGACACCATTCTGGTCGCGGTGACCGGCTGGGGCCAGCCCGCCGACCGGCAGAAAGCCAAGGAAGCCGGCTTCGACGACTACCTGGTGAAGCCGGTGGAAGTGGAGAAGATCAAAACGCTGCTCGAGAGCAGGTAAAGAAAAGAAAAATGGGGACGTACCCCATTTATCGATCAGTGGTCTTCGATGCGCGGGATGTTGTCTTCGGCCGGCCCGCCGGTGTCGGGATCGATCCATTCGGACATGCCGATCTCGGATTCGGCTTCCTCGAGCGTCTCGCCCGCTTCGAAGTCGCCCGCCGCGGCGCCGCCGCTGAGGCGGTCGGCCTCGGCTTCGGCGCGCGTGACGAACGGCCCGCGCAGCTCGCCGCGTTGCTGCGCTTCCCAGTAGTAGCCGTCGGGCCGCTTGATCACCGGACCGGCCCCGGCTTCTTCGCGCGAAACTCCGCGGGAAACTGCGGGTGAACCTTCGCGCGAGCCTGCGACCGGTTTCTTGCGTGCCATCGACCCATGTTACGCCAAAATCCGCGTGATGAGTCAAGAACGAAAAGCGCTCGATGGCACCGCGTTCGGCGCGATGGTGGTGCTCGCCATGGTGTGGGGCTTCCAGCAGGTGCCGATCAAGCTCACGGCGCCCGAAGTGTCGCTGCTCATGCAAGGCGCCATCCGCTCGATGGTCGCCACGCTGCTGGTGCTCGCGTGGGCGCGGTGGCAGGGCGTCGCGCTGCTCGCGCGCGACGGCACGCTCGCGAGCGGCATCGCCGCCGGGCTGCTGTTCGCATTCGAGTTTGTATTCATCTACTTCGGCCTGGGGCACACCGCAGCCTCGCGCATGTCGGTGTTCGTGTACCTCGCGCCGGTGTTCGCGGCGCTCGGCCTGCACCTTTTCGTGCCGGGCGAGCGGCTGGCCGCAATGCAGTGGCTGGGAGTGCTGCTCGCGTTCGCCGGCGTGGCGCTGGCGTTCTCCGAAGGCTTCCTGTCGCCGACGGGCGCGACGCTGCTGGGCGACGCCTGCGGCCTGGTTGCCGCCTTGCTGTGGGCCGGCACTACGGTGGTGATCCGCGCCACCCGCCTCGCCCAGGTAAGCGCCACCAAGACGCTGTTCTACCAGATCGGGCTCGCCGCCCTGGTGCTGCCGGTCGCCTCCTGGGCGATGGGCGAGCACGGCGTAGTGTCGCTCAGCGCGTTCGCGCTCGCGAGCCTGGCTTATCAAAGCGTCCTGGTCGGCTTCGTCAGCCTGCTCGCCTGGTTCTGGCTGCTGCGGCGCTACCTCGCCGGGCGGCTCGGGGTGCTGTCGTTCATGACGCCGATGTTCGGCGTGGCCGCAGGCGTGGTGTTCCTCGCCGAGCCCTTAACCGCGCACTTCGCCGCCGGCGCGCTCCTCGTGGCGGCCGGCATCGCGCTGGTCAACCTGCGCCGCTGAGGCGAGCAGCGCGGCGCCGAGCCCGCCGGCGAGTAGCGAGGCGAGGAACACCGCGAGCTGCGCGGCCGCGAAATGCGCCGGATCGGCGAACGCCTTCGCCGCGATGTAAAGCGACATGGTGAAGCCGATGCCGGCCAGCGCGCCCGCGCCGCCGAGCTGGCGCCACGAGTACGCTGCGGGCTTCACTGCGAGCCGCAGGCGCACTGCGGCCGCCGCGAAGAGCAGCATGCCGGCCGGCTTGCCGAGCACCAGTCCCAGCGCGATCGCGAGGACGAGCGGCGGGTTACCGAAAAAAATATCGGCCGAAAGCACCAGGCCGGCGTTGGCCAGCGCGAACAGGGGCAGCACGAGGTAGCTCGACCAGGGCTCGACCGAGCGCAGCAGCTTGTCGGCGGGCGACTCGATGCGATCGTGGATCGCATCGAGCGCGCGCAGGCTCGGCTCCGAAGGGCCATGGCGCATGACGTGCTCGCCCGCATGCCGCCGCTCGTGATCCAGCACCGCCTCGGCCTGGGCCATCAGCGCGTTGAGGTTGGGCGGCGGGCGTGTCGGGGTGAATACCGCGAGCAGCACGCCGGCGAGCGTGGCGTGTAGCCCGGCGCCGTGCAGGCAGGCCCACAGCACCAGGCCGAGCAGCGCGTAAGGCAGCGCACGGTACACCCCGCCGCGGTTGAGCAGCGCGAGCGCCGCGCACACCGCGCCCGCGGCCGCCGCGTAAGCGATATTCAGCTCCTGCGAATAGAACAGGGCGACGATGGCGATGGCCGCGAGGTCATCGACGATCACCGCCGCGGTGAGAAAAATGCGCAGCTCCACCGGCACGCGGCGGCCGAGGAGCGCGATCAGGGCGACGGCGAACGCCGTGTCGGTCGTGGTGGGGATGGCCCAGCCGGCGGCGAGCGGCGCCGGCGCTACGGCGAGGTAGATCGCCGCCGGCAGCAGCATGCCGCCCAGCGCGGCGGCCACCGGCAGCGCCGCCAGGCGCGGCGTGGCGAGGCGCCCGACGGTGAACTCGCGCTTGATCTCCAGCCCCACCACCAGGAAGAACAAGCTGAGCAGCCCGTCGTTGATCCACTCGCGCAGCGGCAGGAAGAACGCGAGCCCGCCTGCCGTAAGACCCACCGGCAGCTCCCACAGCGCGGCGAAGCGCGCGCCGAGCGGGGAATTCACCGCGGCGAGCGCGAGCAGCGTCATGACGAGCAGCGCGAGCCCGGTGGAGGGCGCCCAGCGCGCAAAGTCGAGCGCCGCCGCCTGCACGCGATGCCCGAGCGAGCCGAGCGCCGCCTCGGCGAGGCTCGCCTCGTCCCACGCGCCTTCGTAGCGGCGGCCGTTGATGAAGAAGGTCGGCGCGTAGGCCGCGCCGCGGCGCTGCGCCTCCTCGCGGTCGGCGCGCACCGTCGCGCGCGCCCGCTCCCAGGCGGCCTGGTCGCCGGTATCCAGGCCGAGCTCGCGCGCCAGGCGCTCGAGCTCGCCTTCGGCGAGCCCCGCGCCGCGCTTCATGAGCCGATCGTGCACTTCCCAGAAGCGATCGGCGGTTTCGTGCGCGTACTCGGCGAGCTCGGCGGCGCGCAGCGCCTGGTCGTCGCCGGTGATCGGCCGGTGGCGGAACGCGTAGCGCATGCGCTCGCCGAAGCGGTCGCGCAGGCTGGCCACCACCGCGTGCGCCGACTGGCAAAACGGGCAGTCGTAGCTGCCGTACTCGAGCAGCGTGAAATCCGCGGTATCGCTGCCGAGCGCGTGCTCCCTTGCCATGGCAAAGAATCTAGCAGGAACGAATCGGCCATGCGCCTGTAGAATCGCGCCGTGCCCGATCCGCAGCCCGTCGACGCCGGCCAGTTCAAGGCCGGGATGCGCACCCTCGCCGGCGCCGTGAACATCATCACCAGCGCGCACGCGGGGCGCCGCTACGGCATGACCGCCACCGCCGTGTGCTCGGCCACCGCCGAGCCGCCTACGGTGCTCGCGTGCCTGAACAAGCTCGCCACCACGCACGCCGCGGTCGCCAAGGCGCGCGTGTTCTGCGTCAACGTGCTGCGCTCGGAAGACTGGGAGCTGTCGACCACCTTCAGCGGCGCGCAAAGCGGCGAGGCGCGCTTCAAGTCGGGCAACTGGACGCGCCTCGCCACCGGCTCGCCGGTGCTGATCGATGCGCTGGTGAGCTTCGACTGCCGCGTGGTGAAGAAGCTGGTGCACGGCTCGCACACCATCTTCCTGGGTCAGGTGGAGCAGATGCTGTTCGGCCAGAAGGGCAAGCCGCTGCTGTATTCCGAGGGCCAGTACGCGAAGCTCGCTTCCCTCACGCTGGGCGAGCCGCTGCCCGAAGGTCTCGATTACTGGGGTTTTTGAACCGCCGCGTCAAAGTCGTCCTGGCGGCGAACTTCATCACCGTCGCCGCGCGCATGAGCCTGGTGACCTTCCTCGGCATCTGGTTCGTGCGCGAGGCGGGGATCGCGCTCGCCACGGTCGGCCTCGCCTTCCTCGCCGAGAACCTGCTGCGCGGGCTGCTCGCCCCCGTGTTCGGGGCGCTCAGCGACCGCATCGGCCGGCGCGCCCTGCTGCTGGGCGCCGCGCTCGCCACCGCGGCGGTGCTGCCCTCGTTCCTGCTCGTGGACAGCGCGCTCGGGCTGTTCGCCTGGAGCTTCGCCATGGGCATCGTCGGCTCGGTCAACATGCCGGTGGGCGCGGCGCTGCTGCTCGACCTCGCGCCGGCCGAGCGGCGCCAGTCGATGCTCGCGCTGAACTACACCGTGATGAGCGTGGCCTACACGCTCGCGGTGATGCCCGCCGGCTATGTCGCCGAGCAGGGCTACGCGCTGCTCGCCGTGCTGAGCAGCGCGGGCTATGTCCTGGTGTTTCTCTTGTATGCCATCGGCCTGCGCGGCCCGCTGCCCCTCGAGCGCGGCAACCGCGGCAGCTTCTCCGGCGAGGCGCTGTCGGTGCTGCGCGACCGCAGCTTTCTCGCGTTCGTCTCCATCGCGCTGGTGTTTCCGTTCGGCATGGGCCTGGTGGTGTTCGCCTCGCCGCTGTTCGCCGTCGACCGCGGCCTGGGCGAAGGCTTCATCGGCCTGGTGCTGGGCGCCAACAGCATCATCGTCGCGCTGCTCGCGGTGCCGCTCGCCACGCGCATGGAGCATGCCGGCCCGTTTCGCTGGCTGGGCTGGGCGGCGCTGCTGGTGGCCGGCTGCTTCGCCTGCTACGCCGGCATCCCGCACGCCGGCGCGGCGCTCGTCGTGGGTACCGTGATTTTCAGCTTCGGCGAGCTGGTGTTCAGCTCGGCGGTGCCCGCGGCGGTGGCGCGCCTTGCGCCCGCCGGGCGGCGCGGCGCCTACCAGGGCGGCTGGACCCTGGTGAGCTCCTTCAGCATGGGCAGCGCGCTTTTCTTCAGCGGGCTGCTGCGCGATGCGGCCGGGTGGCAGGCGGCCTGGGCGGTGTATTGCGCGCTCACGCTGGGCGCCGGCCTGATGCTTTTCCTGACCCGCGCCGCGTTCAAGTCGGTCAGCGATTCCAGAAACGCGCAGCGTCTACAATAGCGAAAATGACTGTCGCGCCGCCGAAGCACCTCGGCGAGCTCTTCACCGGCTTCCTGTGGATCGGCGCCCGCTCCTTCGGCGGGGTGCTGCCGTGGGCCTATCGCACCATGGTCGAGGAGCGGCACTGGCTCACCCACGCCGACTTCACCGAGACTATCGGCCTGTGCCAGTTTCTGCCCGGGCCGAACATCGGCAACGCCTCGATCGTGCTCGGCAAGCGCTGGTTCGGCCTTTCCGGCGCGATCGTCGCCTTCCTCGGCCTGATGGCGCTGCCGTTCATCTGGGTGCTCGCGCTTTTCATCGTGTTCAACGATTTCTCCTCCAACCCGACGGTCAATGCCGTGGTGACGGGCGTCGGCGCGGCGGGCGCCGGGCTATTCGTCGGCACCGGGGTGAAGCTCGGCAAGGTGCTCGCGCGCAAGCCGGTCGCCCTCACGCTGATCGCCACCTGCTTCCTGCTCACCGCCGTGGCGCGCGTATCGCTGCTCTACGTGATCCCGGTGGGCTTCCTCGTCGCGCTCTACGCCGCGCGCAAGGACTGGCTGTGATCCTGCTTGAGCTGGCGCTTTACTTCGGCCTGCTGTCGCTCATCTCGGTGGGCGGCATGCCCTCGGTGATGCCCGAGCTGCAGCGCATGGTGGTCGACGTGAAAGGCTGGCTCACGGCGGGAGAGTTTTTGCAGGCGTTCGCAGTAGGCCAGGCCGCCCCGGGGCCGAACATCCTCATCGCCAGCCTGATCGGCTGGAAAGTCGCCGGCATTCCCGGCGCGCTCGTCGCGCTCGCGGCCATCTGCGGACCGGCCGCGGTGATCGCCTGGTGGGTCTCGGAGCTGTGGGAGCGCTTCAAGGAGTCGCCCTGGCGCCGCGCCATCCAGAAGGCCATCGCCCCCGTGGTGGTCGCGCTGATCCTCTCCAGTGGCTTCATCATCGCCACGCCCGGCGCAACCCCGGACTGGCGTCTGTGGCTCATCGCCGGCGCCAGCGCCGCCGCCATGCTGGCCGCCAACGTGAACCCGCTGTTGATGCTGGCGGGTGGCGGGATCCTGGGCGCCCTACTGCTTTGATTTCTCCGTCGGGTGGCCGTCGCGCTTCCACCAGTCGAGCCCGCCGATCAGCTCCTTGGTGCGAAAGCCGAGCTCGGCCATCCTGAGCGCGCCTTTGGTGGACGCGTTGCACCCGATGCCGTCGCAATAGGTCACGACCAGCGAATTGCGATCGAGCGCCGCCGTGCTTTCCCTCGTCATCTCGCGGTGCGGAAGACTGACCGCCCCAGGGATATGCTCGCGCGCGAAAGCCTGGCGCGAGCGGGCATCAATCACCGTGACGGGCTCGCCCGCCTCGCGCGCCAGTTTGAGGTCCCACGCATCGATCTCGTATTCCAGCTTGCGGCGATAGTGCTCGAGCTGCTCTTTCATCCGCGCAGCATGCCGCCCGCAGCGCTTCGGGTCTAGGAGGAAATTGCGCGGCGAAAGCGCCCTGGCGTGGTGCCCTGGACGCGCCGGAACCAGCGGTTGAGGTGGCTTTGGTCGGCGTAACCGCACGCCGCGGCGACCTCCGCCAGGGGCAAGCCTTCGAGGATCAGCCTGCGCGCCCGCGCGATGCGCCGCGACTGTTGATAGCGATGGGGCGACAAACCGTAGACCTCGGCGAAGGAGCGCAGCAGCCGGGTCGGCGACACATTGGCGAGCGTGCTCAGCTCGCGCAGCCGCAGCGGGTGGCAGCACTCATCGTCGATGCGCTCGCGCACGCGATGGAGGCGACCGGGCTTGCTGGCGTCCTCCTGCTTCCTCGTATCGAGCAACGTTTCCAGCGCCAGAACGAGCGTCTCTTCGATTCCCAGCGCGCTGCCGCAGTCGATGGCATCGAAGAGCTGCCGCGTGCGCTGGCGCGCCGGTACATCACGCCGCGTCTGCAGCGGAAACACCCGCTCATGCGCAACGAGTTTCGGGTCCACGTACACCATGCGGTAGGACCAGCCTGCCGGCGTCGCCGGACCGCCGTCATGCACCTCGCCCGGATTGAACATCGGCACGGTGCCCGGCTCGTAGAAGTTGAGTGTCCGCCCCACTTTGCACCGCTCCACGCCGCGCAGCACGATGCCGAAGGCATAGGTGTCGTGAAAATGTCGGTCGTACTGCAGCCGCAGATCGTGCGCTTCGAGCGTATCCACGCCCGCCACGCCCCGCACCGCGCCGTACCGCAGATTGGGGACGCCCCCCATTTGCGCCGCTAGTCCGCCTTTTTCCACACCTGCCGCTCGCGCGAGGCGAGCAGGGGCACGGCTTCGGCGAGGTATCTCTTGAAATGCGGCGTCTGCTGGTGCGCCTCGAAGGCCTGGTCGTCGTCGTACACCTCGAACAGCATCACCTTGGTGCGATCCGCCGGATCCACCAGCACCTCGAACTGCCGGCAGCCCGGCTCCTGGCGCGAGCCCGCTGCGTTCTCGAGCGCCTTTTTCATCCACGCATCGACGTTTTCGGGCTTGATGCGGATCGCCACCGAAAGGACAAAGCTCATTCTGGAAGTACCTCCTTTGCTATAATGCCCTCCCTTCGCGCCCGTAGCTCAGTTGGATAGAGTACCTGGCTACGAACCAGGGGGTCGTGGGTTCAAATCCTGCCGGGCGCGCCAAAATTTGTACTAGACATCAAGCGGTTGGAGAAAAACTTCTCCAGCCGCTTTTGTTTTCAGCGCGGTCACTGCGGACCTCACCCGGCACGCTTCCGGGGACCCCTGTGCTCGATTGGATTGGACTTGTAAATTAGAGACGTCGGCCAAGGCCGATCTGCACGCTCAGCGGCTGCAGGCGCGAAATGCTCGCGTCAATCCGATCCCCTGGGATCACCGGACCCACACCCGCCGGCGTCCCCGTAAAAATTAGGTCGCCAGGATGAAGTTCGTACTGCTGGGATAGGTTGGATACGATCTCCGGGGTCTTCCAAATCATATGTGAGATGTCTGAATCTTGCCGCATCGCGCCGTTCACCGATAATCGGATTGAGCCGTTGGTCAGATGCCCGACCAGCTTAGCTGGCGTGATGGCGCCACAAGGCGCCGAGTGGTCGAAACTCTTGCCTACCTCCCAAGGAAGTCCTTTGCGTCCTGCTTCGCGCTGCCGGTCGCGACGGGTCATGTCCAAGCCAACGGCGTAGCCGAAGACGTAGCTCAGGGCGTCGTCCGGCGCAACGTCATGACCGCGCCGACCAATAGCGACTACCAGTTCAACCTCATACTGGAGATCTTCGGTGAACGGCGGGTACGGGACGATGCCATGGCTCGCGACCAAAGCGTCCGCCGGTTTTTGGAAGAAGAAAGGGGGATCGCGCTCATCGGCTTCTTTCATCTCACGGATATGGTCCACGTAGTTGCGGCCCACGCAATAGATTCGCCGAACCATATAAGCGCTGCCATCCGTCGTGTCTGCTTGCATGGCCGCATCGTGCCACGACGCGTACCCTTCCCCTATGCCCGATATTGCGACTTCCTTGATCAAACTTGTGTTGATCGCCTGAATTGACCGGGAGCCATGCCGATCAACTGCTTAAAGCGCCGGGAGAAGTGCGACAATTGCGGAAAGCCTGAGCGCTGGCCGACCTCATCGATGGTCAGGCTCGTGTGAACTAGCAGTTCACGCGCCCGTTCCATCCGGCGTTCGGTAAGCAGATCCAGGAACGTTCTGCCCGTCTCCTTCTTGATCACATGCGCGAGGTGCGTTGGCGAAAGCCGCACGGCGCGTGCAGCATCTTTCAAGGAAAGCGGGTTCTCCAGGTTTCTGCGCAGGTACTTCACTAGATCCGAAAGCGTCCGGCGCCGTACGGTGTGCGGCATCTCCCAGCCGGCCGCCGCACGAATCTGGTTCCCGTACCTCTCGCCGACCAGTCCGACCAGCCGCAGAAGGGCCGCGCGGATGAGCGTCGTCGAGGCAAAGCCTCGGGCCTTATCCTCGCGGGCCATTTCCTGGCAGAGTCGCTCAACTTCCCGCAAGCAATCGCCGTCCAAGCGAAACTCGAGCAGCTCTTGCACCTGGAATGGTGCGAGCTCCGGCACCTCCAGCGATGCTCGTATATTTAGGTCGAGCGGATCAAAATCGGCTCCCGGAAACAGGAACCGGCTGTCCGCGTTAATAAGGAAGTAGCGCGAGTCTTGCACCGTAGGAATAAAGTGCGCAATGTATGGCTGCACGAAGCTGAGCGTGCCTGGCTCGATTGACCGCACCACGCCACTAAGGAAATGGTGGGTGCGCCCCGCGAGGTTTACATGGATCTGAAAATACTGATGCCGGTGCGGCACGGGGTTAGGTAACGCGTTGTCTTGGTCACGAATGC
>DATACE010000267.1:0-7078 GCA_036259215.1 Burkholderiales bacterium
CATTCGGGCTCTGACCCCGATTGCTCAGTCGAATTCGATCGGGTCGACGTCGAGGTGCCAGCGCACGTTGCGCGGCGCGCTGGCGAACAGGTGCTCGGTGAGGGCGGCGAGGTAGCTTTGCAGCGCGGGCCGCGAAGACGACTGCACCAGCAGCTGGGCGCGCTCCAGGCCGGCGCGGCGGGTGATAAGGTTGGGAACGGGATCGTAAGCGTCGACTTCGTCGGGGCGCGCGACGGCCGCGGCGACGCCCTTGAGAAAGTCGAGCGCGATCTCGAGCTTGTCGGCCTCGGCGCGCAACGCGGCTTCGAACACGAACGGCGGAAAGCCGGCGGCGCGCCGCTCGGCGAGCTGCGACTCGGCGAAGCCGGCGAAATCGTGGCGCACCAGCGCGGCGAACAGCGGATGGTCCGGGTAGCGCGTCTGCACCAGCACCTCGCCGGGGCGCTCGCGCCGGCCGGCGCGGCCGGCCACCTGTTCGAGCACCGCGAACAGGCGCTCGGGCGCGCGATAGTCCGTGGACAGCAGCGCCGTGTCGGCATTGACCACGCAGACCAGCGTGAGCGCGGGGAAGTCGTGGCCCTTGGCGAGGAGCTGGGTGCCGACCAGGATGTCGCCCTCGCCGCGGCGGATGCCCTCCAGCGTGCGCACGAGGTCCGCACGGCGGCGCGCGCTGTCCCGGTCGATGCGCACCACCCGCGCGGCCGGGAAGCGTTCCTGCAGCGTCTCCTCGAGGCGTTGGGTGCCGCGCCCGAGCGGCTTCAGGTCCACGTTGCCGCACGTCGGGCAGGCGCGCACGACGGCGTCCTCCGCGCCGCAGTGGTGGCAGCGCAGGCGCCGGTCGGCGGCGTGCAGCACCATGCGCGCGGTGCAGCGGCGGCAGGCGGCCGCCCAGCCGCAGGCTTCGCAGGCGAGCACCGGCGCATAGCCGCGGCGGTTGATGAAGATGAGGCTTTGCTCGCCGCGCGCCAGGCGCTCGGCGATCGCGCGCCAGACGGTGTTGGTCAAGCCGCCCTGCGGCGTTTCCTTGCGCAGGTCGAGGGTGCGCACGGAAGGCAGCCGCGCGCCGGAGGCAGCCCGTTCCGCGAGCGCGATCAGCTCATAGCGCGCGGCGCCGGCGTTATGCCAGCTCTCGAGCGACGGGGTCGCGGTGCCGAGCACCACCGGACAGCCGAGCGCCTTGGCGCGGTACACCGCCGCGTCGCGCGCCGAGTAGCGCAGGCCTTCCTGCTGCTTGAACGACGGATCGTGCTCCTCGTCGACGACGATGAGCGCGAGGCTGGGCAGCGGTGCGAGCACGCCCAGCCGCGTGCCGAGCACGATGCCGGCTTCGCCGCGCGCCGCCTGCAGCCAGGCGGTGGTGCGCGCGATGTCTTCCAGCCCGCTGTGCATGAGCGCGAGGCGCGCCTCGGGGAACGCCTGTCGAAAGCGCGCCTCGAGCTGCGGCGTCAGGCTGATCTCCGGCACGAGCACCAGCGCCTGGCCGCCGCGCTCGAGCACGCGGGCGATGAGATGCAGGTACACCTCGGTCTTGCCGCTGCCGGTGACCCCGTGCAAAAGAAACGGCTGGAAGCGGCCGAATGCGGTCTCGATCCTCGCGACCGCCGCTTGCTGCGCCTCGGTCAGCGCATGCACGCCGACGAAGCGCGCCGAGCCCGGCTCGGCAGAGGCCAGCGCTTTGCGCGGCAGCGGCTTCACCGAGCGCAGCCGCGGCGGCAGCGAGCTGATGATGGTCTCGCCCAGCGGCCGCTGGTAATAGCCGGAAAGAAAGCGCATCAGGTCCAGCCAATCGGCCGGCAGCCGCGGTGCGTCGTCGCGCACTGCGGCGATGGCTTTCATTTTGCTGACGGGGAGCGCCGAGTCCGCTTGCGCTTCGATCACCACACCGAGTTGCTGGCGCGCGCCGAAGGGCACCACGACCCGGTCGCCCACCTGGATCGGCGCCACCGCCGGATGCGCGTAATCGAACAGCCGGGCGAGCGGCACATCGAGCGCCACCCGGGCGCAGGAAATCCTGCGGCCCGGTAAGCACTTAGGGTCTGTGGATAAAGATGTGGGTAAGGCCGTCACGCCCGCGTAACATGGCTTGGCGTAAGCACTTTTTGGTCAGTGCTGCTGGAAAGGCGAGCTTTTTTTCGCTTTGGAGTCATGGGGTTGCGCACGCGTAGCCCCGCAGCGGGTTTGCGGTGCGGGACGCCCCGGCAAGATCGCCAAAGTGTGCATAAGTCAAGCGCGGGTTCGGCTGTAAGTGAGCACTTCGTCTACGAGCGCCAAGACCGAGTCGACCGGCGTTTTCTGCAGGATGCCGTGGCCGAGGTTGAAGACATGTCCCGGCGCGCGCCCGAAAGCATCGACCACGCGGCGCGCCGCTGCGCGCACCGCGGCCGGTGGCGCAAACAGCGCGGCGGGATCCAGATTGCCTTGCAAAGCGATGCGGCCGCGCGCGAGCTTGCGCGCCGCGCGGGCATCCGCGGTCCAGTCCAGGCCGATCGCGTCGGCGCCGCTTTCCAGCATTGCCGGGAGCCAGGGACTTCCGCCCTTGGTGAACAGGATCGACGGCACGCGGCGGCCTTCACTTTCCGTCTTCAGCTGCTTCAGCACCTGCTTTGCGTAGTGCAGCGAGAAGGTTTCATAGTCCGGGTGCGACAGCGTGCCGCCCCAGGTATCGAAGATCATCACCGCCTGCGCGCCCGCGTCGATTTGCGCGTTGAGGTAATCGGTGACCGCGCGTGTGTTCACCTCGAGGATCCGGTGCAGGAGCTCCGGGCGGGCGTGCAGCATGGCCTTCAGCTCCCGCCAGTCGTCGCTGCCGCTTCCCTCCACCATGTAGCAGGCGAGCGTGAAGGGGCTGCCGGAGAAGCCGATGAGCGGCACGCGGCCGGCGAGCGCGCTGCGCGTGACGCGCACCGCGTCGAGCACGTAGCGCAGCTCTGCGCTCGGATCGGGCGCCGCCAGCGCGCGGATCGCGGCCTCGTCGCGCAGCGGGCGCGCGAAGCGCGGCCCTTCGCCTTCGCCGAACGACAGCTGGAGCCCCATCGCGTCCGGAATGGTGAGGATGTCGGAAAACACGATCGCGCCGTCCAGGGGAAAGCGCGCGAGCGGCTGCAGCGCCACTTCGGCGCACAGCTCGGGATTGCGGGCGAGCGCAAGGAAGCTGCCGGCGCGGGCGCGCGTGGCCTGGTACTCCGGCAGGTAGCGGCCCGCCTGGCGCATGAGCCACACCGGCGTGTAGTCGGTCGGCTGGCACAGCAGCGCGCGCAGCAGCGTGTCGTTCTTCAAAGCAGCCTTTTTATGTAATTCCACTCGGCTTCGGTCACCGGCGTGATGGACAGCCGGTTGCCCGGCCGCAGCATCACCATTTTCGCCAGCGGCTTGTGCTTTCTGATCTCGGGAAGCGAGAGCAGGCGCGTTTTCTTCAGCGCCCGCACGTCCACGTTGACCCAGCGCGGCTCGTGCTTCTTGGAGGCGGGGTCGTAGTAGTCGCTTTTCGGATTGAATTGCGTCTTGTCGGGGTAAGGCTCGGAAGCCACCTCCGCCACGCCCGCGATCCCGGGCTCCGGGCAGCTCGAGTGGTAGAACAGCACCCCGTCGCCCACCTTCATCTCGTCGCGCATGAAGTTGCGCGCCTGGTAGTTGCGCACGCCGCTCCACGGCGTGATGCGTCCCGGGGCCGCGAGCACGTCGTCGATGGAGCACTCGTCGGGCTCGCTTTTCATCAGCCAGAACTTCACGGAATTATTCTTCTAAGAAGGGAAAGGTTCCCCGCCGTGGCGGTGGGCTTGCTCCCGAACCCTGGCTAAACAGGGTGGTCGCTTACCGGTCACCTCAGGTTCGTCCGGCACGCCAAAGGCGAGGGACGATCACAACAGTGACAACTGGGGCCGCAACCTGGGGAAGCTATCGGTCCGGAAAAATTAAGCCCTGTCGCGCACTGCAGGGAACAGGACCTTTTTAAAACAAGTTCTCCTGCTTTGCAATCGCCTCGTCGAGCTTAGACTCGAGCGCGGAGATGCGCCGCTTGGCCTGCCCCAGATCGAAGCCGTTGCCCAGGCGCACGCTAAGCAATTCATGCGCCACGTTGAGCGCGGCCATGACGGCGATGCGCTCGGCGCCCATCACCTTTCCGGCCTTGCGGATTTCGTTCATCTTGCCGTCGAGGTACGCCACCGCCTGCATGAGCGCTTCGCGCTCGCCGTCTTCGCAGGCGACGTGGTAGGTGCGCCCGAGGAGGTTCACTTCGACGGTTTTGGCGCCTTCCATCAACCGGGAATCTTCGAAAGGAGGCCTTCCAGGCGCGCCTTGGCCACGTCGATCTTCTCGTGCAGGCGCTTGGCATCCACGCGCGCCGCGGCCAGTTGCTGCTTCAGCTCGGTGTTCTCGGCACGCAGCCGCTCGCACAGCGAGACGAACTGCGCGACCTTCGCTTCGAGCGAGTTGAAGTCCGCTTCCACGGTCGGACTATGTTGCAAAATACACGTTGCGTCAAGTAGTAAGGGACGGTTCTGCATGTACTGCATGATCTTGGCGTCCGGCCCCCATCGCCAACCCCGGTAAGATAGCGCCGCTCCCAGGTGCTCGGGAAAGAGGTGCAAAGCCTCTACTGCCCCCGCAACGGTAAGCGAGAGAAGCGTTCCTTTCATGCCACGGCCCGCACTTCGGCCGGAAGGCGGAACGCCATGCCTCGCGAGTCCGGAGACCGGCCTGGAAGCCTCTTCAACCGCTTGAAGGCGTCGGGGATGACGCCAGGGAGGTTCCATGCTCAGGGCCGTGGCCGGCTTGCTGTTCTCCAGCGTCATTGCTGTCTCGTGGGCCCAGGACGACGCCGTCGTCATCACGGCCACCCGCTTTGCCGATGCCAAGCGCGACTTGCCGGTCGGGGTGACGCTCATCACCGCCGACGACCTGCGCAAAAGCGCCACCTCGAACCTGCCGGAAGTGCTGGCGCAGTTCGGACTGCTGCACGTGCGCGACGCCGGCGGCACGCCGAACCAGCAGGTCGACCTGCGCGGATTCGGCGCGACGGCCGACCAGAACACGCTCATCCTGGTCGACGGGACGCGCATCTCGGAGAACGACCAGAGCGCCGCGCAGCTCACCGCGATCCCGCTGGAGGCGATCGAGCGCATCGAGATCGTGCGCGGCAGTGGGGCCGTGCTCTACGGCGGCGGTGCGGTCGGCGGCACGGTGAACATCATCACGCGGCCGCTCGCGCCCGGCAGCGCTCGTGCACATGCGCTCGGGCGCTTCGGCGGCTACGGCACGCACGAGCTGCGCGCGGGCCTCGCGCGCGCGGGCGAAGCGCTCGGCCTGGGGCTGGATGTCTCGCACGAGGACACCGAGGGCTACCGCGAGCACAACCAGTTCCGCCAGACCAATGTCGCCGCGAAGCTGCAGGCGAGCGGCGAGCGCGGGCGGGCGCACCTGCGCGTCGCCGCCGGCGAGCAGGCGGTCGAGCTGCCGGGCGCCTTGACCGAGGCGCAGATCGCCGCCGACCCGCGCCAGGCGGGCACCGTACTCGGCGAGGCCGAGCGCACCGACGGCACGGTGGCGCTCGGGGGCGCCCTGCATGCCGGCCGGCACGAGCTCGCCGCCGACCTCGCCTACCGCGAAAAGCACGCGAGCACGCGCTTCACCACGCCGTTTGCTTTCCTCATCGACACCCGCGTGCGGCAATGGGCCCTCACCCCCAGGGCGAAGCTGCGCTTCGAGGCCTTCGGCCGCACGCACGACGCCACCGTCGGCGTGGACCTCGAAGAGTGGCATTACGGCAACGGCGCGCGCCGCGGCGACCACGGCAACCGCGCGGCGTATGCGCTGGCCAACCTGTGGCTTGCCGATCGCACGCGCCTGGTCGTCGGCGCCCGCGAGCATCGCAGCGACCAGACGCTGGACGGGCGCAACGCGAAGCATTCGCTGGAGGCCCATGAGCTCGCCGTGCGCCAGGGCCTGGGCGCCGGCTGGTCGGTCTACGCCAAGCGCGGCACCAGCTTTCGCGTCGCCAACTTCGACGACATCCTGTTCACCGCCACGCCGCTGGAGCCGCAGACGGCGCGCGCCGGCGAGCTCGGGCTGGAGCTCGAGCGCGGCGGCCTGCGCGGCCGCCTCGCCGCTTACGACATGCGCCTGGAGAACGAGATCGCCTTCAGCCCCGCCGCGGGCCCCTTCGGCGCCAACGTCAACCTCGAGCCCACGCGCCGGCGCGGCCTCGAGCTGGAGGCGGCCTGGCGCGCGCTGCGCTCGCTCGAGCTGCGCGCCGGCGTCGGCCTGCTGCAGGCCCAGTTCCGCGACGGGCGGGAAGTGCCGCTGGTGCCCGAGGCGATCGCCACCGCGGGCGCGAGCTGGTCGGTGAGCGAGCGCACGCGGCTCAATGTCCACGCGCGCCACGTCGGCCGGCAGCGCTACGACAACGACCAGGCCAACCGCTTTCGCCGCCAGCCGGCGTACGGCCTGGTGGACGTCAAGCTCGAGCACCGCATCGCGCGCGCCAACCTCGCGCTCGAGGTGCGCAACCTGCTCGACGAGAAGTACTACAGCTACGGCATCCGGGTGCCGCCCGGCTTCTCGGCCTATCCGCAGCCGCAGCGCGCCGTCTACTTGTCGGTGGCGTACCGGTTGGATTGACCGGAGGGTGCCTCTTCCTCTTGCGAGAAGTCGCGGCTGGCTGCGATGCGCATCAACGCGGTGAAGCGGCAGAGATCCTCGAGCCACCGTAGTCGGTCGTAGAGGCTCAAGCGAGCGTACGCGCGCAGGCGCTCCTCGGAGATCTCATAGGAGAAGTCAATTTTTTTCATCGTTTGCAAGGCGGCGAGCCTTTTCGAGGGCTTCGATATCCGAGCGATCGCGCTGGCGGCCGGTTGCGGCCTTCATATGAATCAGGTCATCCAGCGAAGCCAAGCGGACAACCAGGTCGCCGATGGATTTCTCGACCCGACGCGACCATGCATCGTCGAAGGGCAGCGGCGGTCGAATGAGCACATCAAGGGTGGGCGCCGCAGGGTCTTTGGCGCGCAGCGCGAATACCACCATGTGCTTCTCCGCGGCCCAGGCTGAACGCGTTGCCTCGTCCGCGAATGAATCCAGC